>JAAYBI010000016.1 GCA_012718915.1 Clostridiaceae bacterium | reverse complement strand
GAGCGCCGTCGCCGTCCGCCCGGTGTCGAACCTACCGGCAAAACCTTTCCCCCGCCACTTTCGCCGGTATCCCGCGCACCGCGAAAATACGTTGCCGCTGATTGCGGTGATCAAGAACAGATATGGATAGCGGGATGCAAAATTATAGCTGGGTGATCAAGAACAGATATGGATAGCGGAATGCTAAATTATAGTTGACGGAGCTGTGTTATAATATTTCAGGACGAATCGTTACGATTGTCATATCGGATGAGGATAATTCTCGACCAATGATTTTGTCTTGCGTCTGGGGGGCTCGAGAGTGCAATGGACGCATACCGGCCGAATGAGCATAAGTCGGTGACAATCGATAATGTGCGCTGGATCACCGCAAACAGCACCCGCGAAGTATTTTTATTTCAAATATGGGTAGCATAAAGCACAAATTATACGTTACAGTCGTCGTCTGCGCATTCATAGCCGTTGCGAGCATATATTCAATCGTTGGGATTATTAGCCTAATCGCTTTGCAAGTATCAAAATTTGCGTTGCTAAGCAATGTGAAAATGTTGCAGTAGAATTTATCAAGAGAACATCTCAACTAATCTGAGGAGAAAAAATTGGCAGTTTGTGAATGGAAAATTAATGCAGCCCGAAATCAAGCAATCCTGGAGGATGGTTTTGACTATGAGGCATTTGAGGATTATCGTGAGATATCTGATGCGGACTTGCCGGTAGATTCGTTCTTTATTGATGAGATGCAAACGGTTGATTATAGCCGTCGTAAGCAAAATATTACGATAGCTTTAGTTATTTTGTTTGTCATCCTGTTCTTCATTTTTACATTCTCTTTAAGCTTGGAATCGAAGTCCTTAAAGCTTGTTTGTTATCTGGTTTGCCTTCCATTCATAATTATTGCCGGAATTCTTATGGTGTTGCAGTATCGTATGGAGAAAGCGTTCGACAACACAAGCCGATCGATTCAAGGGCTTCAACGTGGTGTGGTCCTGAATATAACGACCGTGACAAATGATGTGCTATCTAATCGCTTAGGTCGGCATCGCGTGGGCAAGAACGAACGCGTGGCTTCATTCAGTTTCTGTACGGTGTTTTTTCCGGATAACGGGACATATATCAAACATGTATTTTTCACGCGTTGCTCGGGATGGTCTCAGTGTCATTTTGGCGACAAGGTGGTCGTATCTAAGTATGACGGTGAATCAGAAGCTCGCATGTCACCGACGATTCATCTTGATGTTCCTGAGGAGCTGATCGAGCGGGCAAAGATCGTACGAGAATCGAGGAGAAGATAATATGGCAGCTTTTGATTGGATTATTAATGCAGCTCGAGGGCAAGCAGTTGAAGAGGATGTTTTTGATTATGAGGCATTTGCGGATTATCGTGAGATATCCGATGCGGATTTGCCGGTGGATTCGTTCTTTGTCGATGAGATGCAATCGGTTGAAAAGAGTCATCGCACGCAATACATTTCGATATTTATCGTTTTTTTCTTTGCAATTGTGTTCTTCGTCGTTGCTTTATTTTCAAGAGGACAGATGAAATCCGCTAACGAAGAAATGGTGATATTTCTGGTGCCCATCGGATTCTTTATCGTGGGTGTTTTTCTATTGGTAATCTTGCTTCGCACGGGGAAGGCGCTGGACAACACAAGCCAAACCATTGAAGGGCTTCAGCGGGGCGTTGTACTAAATAAAATGACCGTTCACAGAGATGCTATGGCGACCGTGACGAATAATGTGTTAACTAATCGCGTAGGCGGGCGTCGCGGGGGCACGAACGATCAAGTGGCCTCGTTCACATTTTTTACGGTGTTTTTTCCGGATAGCAAAACCTATATCAAGCATGTATTTGACACAAAATCTTTGGGTCAGGCGAAGATCAGCTTTGGGGCTAAGGTCGTAGTCTATAAGCTGTCCGTTGACTCAGAAGCACGCATAATGCCGACGATCCATCTTGAAGTTCCTGAGGAGCTGATCGAGCGGGCAAAGACCGTGCGAGAAGAGAGAGGCATATCGGATCAAGGGCGTGGGCTGAGGACCTTATCTCGGCGTACGGATGGCACGTATGTTTCGCAACCGGTGACGAAAGAAGGCATGAATAACGGAGTCAAAATTTATCTGATTCTCGCTCTTCTGATGCTCCTGTTTGCGGCGGCACCAATTATCATAGCGTTTATCTTCATGATAGTTATGCATTTCAGAATTGTGAATTGATTTTCAGTCTCGATTTGACGGAATGGATTGTGCTTTGATCCGGGCCGTATCTCTTCGGATGATCATGATCTGCAAATATATCGCCATCACAAGCGAAAAAGCGAAATCCAGGCCGGGAATCCAATGAAGAATGTTAAGGAAGATGGCAGGCTTTGCTGGAATATAATCCATTTTCACGGTGACGAGCATCATTCCCAGCCCGATTATTGCGGAGGGGATCAGTATGCATAAAAGTGAGTAAGCAACGAATATTAAGCCTATCGGAGCCAGGAAAATAGAGAAGATCATGGGTATGGATACAACAATATTTATTATGCTCGCGGGGAGTAGGATCAGTGAACAGCGAATTTACTCCAACAAATTGTTGCCACGGCGTTCTTGTCTCGAATGGCCGAAAGCGTAAAAAGAAAACTGCAAATGCCGGCCAGAGCCAGGAAAACCCACTCGTATGAAATATCATAAGGTTTATCTTTGTAAAAACCTATAGCAATTCGAATGACGAACAGAATGCTCAAAAGAGATGGGACTAATAGTGCAAATCTCAATACGAGCCATATTCCGGGACGTTTTCGCGTGGGAGAGGGAGGCTCGGAGATTGTCGCTGTCGATTCAGATGCGTCATTGGCAGAGATCGTGGCTGACTCGGATACGTCACCGGTGTCAATCACGGTCGGTTCAGACACGTTATCGGTGCCTGACAGAGTGGGCTCAGTTACTTCATTGGAGATGTACTTTTGAAGTATCAACAGCGAAAGCACATCAAGAATAGGGATGAATTGAAATACACATACGACGAATAATTTTGCCGTAGATACGCGAGTGTATTTGAGTGTCGTCATGACAATGAATACAGAAAGCATAGCGCTGATTACAATGTGAGGGCCGGCATCTATACTGAAGTGGAATAAAGAAAATTTCTTCTGGAGAACAAAGAGAACTACTATAGCGACGTTACACACAGCATGAAAGGCCTTGAGAATTTGAACCATACGCGTCGCTTGGCGCGGCGGAAAGGTCTTCATATCGTGAAGGACAATAAAAGCAACGGTCAGTGCCAAGGAAGGGATGGACAGGCTATCGCCGATTGAATACTCATCTAATATCGGGATCCAATTGCCTAAGAACACGAAAATAGGACGAAATAACAATGGAAGGAGTACGAACCACAAAACGCGTTTATTCACGATATCCCCTCCGGAGAACTCATAATCAAAATAAGTAAAGAATTGTGGATGTTTACCGAATATATATTAACTCAAAACCAGAGATAATTGAAGAATAGCACAATGAAAGAAATTCAGATCGACGCGTGAACGCGTTTGAGTCGCTTCGCCTGCATACCCGATTTCGGACAAAATTGCGCAATAATTGTCGGCACGCGCTAAAATAAGAGTGATATATTTTATCATGGAGGGAAACGTATGGGATGGATTGAAAGCGTCGGTGAAGCAATTCACTATATCGAAAATCATATTACGGAAGACTTAAGGATGGAGGAGATTGCGGAGCAGGCGTTCTTGTCACCGTACTATTTTCAGAAGGGGTTTTCGATGCTTTGCGGATTCACGGTCGGTGACTATATTCGACAGCGGCGCTTAACGCTTGCCGGCAGCGAGCTCGCCTCATCGAATGTGCGTGTCATCGATGTCGCGATAAAGTATGGCTATGACTCCCCTGACAGCTTCACCAAGGCATTTACCCGTTTTCACGGCGTGACGCCCTCCGTCGCGAAAAAAGACGGCGCGCTGATTAAATCCTTCGCGCCTCTGAAAATCGAGTTTTCATTGAAAGGTGGTTACGTTATGGATTACAAAATTGTTGAGAAGGATGAGTTTACTATTATCGGCGTATCGAAAAATTTTTCCTACGAAGGCGCGAAAGCAGAAATTCCTCAGTTCTGGACGGATCATTTTAAGAGTGATGAGTGTGCTCTGATTTGCGGCATGTATGGAGTGTGTATCGATGAGTCTATGGGATCGGATACGTTTGAGTACCTGATTGCAGATCAGTATACTCCGGGCGCTCCTGTGGCGGACGGCTTGGTCACGCGATCTATTCCGGCCCATTCGTGGGCGATTTTTCCTTGCCGCGGCGCGATGCCGAATGCGCTCTAAGATACGAATCAGAAGATATTCTCTGAGTGGTTTCCGAACTGCAGGGATTATGAGATTGCCGCAGGATACAACATCGAGATGTATGACGACCGACAAAATTCCCGAAAGGGACGCTTGACGAGAATTATTACTCGGAAATTTGGATTCCGGTTAAGAGCAAGGCGAAGTAGTTCAAGTCGAGGTGGGATTGCCGGTTGCCGGGTTCCCACGTGACCGACGAGGCCGGGAGATGTAACGGAGCGATCTGCGATGTGATTTGCAGGTCGCTTCTTTGCGTCTCGATTTAGCAATATGAAGGTGTCGATCTTGAAGACAAACTTACGGTTGAGGCTTCTGACGGAGCGAAAGAGTAACCCGTCTGAACATATATGATTTGGTATGCCCCGGAGATCAACATGGCGGTACACATATAATAGCCTTTTTACCCAATTGCTGTTATTCCTTGCATATGATGCTTACTTATTGATATATTAAACTAACTCAACACGCTCATAATGAGTTTTGCCCTCATGGAAATTGAAAAACAATTTATCTAGGGGATAATATGAAAAATATCTCATTCCATCACAAGAGAAGATATTCTGTTCTCTCTTTTATATTGATTTTATTACTGGGAGCGCTTCTATATACTTCCATCGATTTATTTCAGTTTAGGGGCGCAGTTGACTTTGCTATTGGCGGAGATACGACCCCCGCAGGATACATTGTTCCGGGAATAACGTTTATGCAAGAGCTTCCGGTTGATTTTACCGGAATAGTTGATGAAGTGCAGCTATTGGTTGCGACATACTGCCGACCAGATTACCACTTGAATGATGCGACCATCCTCGTAAAGATGACAAATCTCCGAAATGGAGTATCAACAAGTGAAATCGTTCCGATTGCTGGTTTTATAGACAATTCGTATTATTCAATCAGTTTTAGCAATGGTTTGAATGTAAGAAAAAATGACGTCATATCGCTTGAAGTTGAGGCAGTCGACACTGTTTCAGAAAACGCGCCTACCATTTGGTTATACTCGGAAATGACGATTAATAACAACCGATTACCACCGGTATTAGCTAATGGTGAAGCTTTGCCCGGTGCGTTTGCAATGACTATGTCGTACAGTCGGTTTGATTATTTTCTCTTTAGTTTAGCTATTGTACTGCTGTTTGCGTGTATCATTGCGCTGATGATGCGAAGAAGAAACGTACAGAATATTCGGTTTAAAAAATTCAGGGTTTTTGCAAAGGGTATTCTTGTGTTAGCTGTCATACCTGCGATTACTTTTCTGTTATTGCAGTACATGGTCTTACAGGAAAGACATCACAACAAATGGAACGTCATTTTCCCTCTAGTAGCGTATATGTCTGTATATCTTATAGCGTATCTGCTATCGGGTCGGTTCTCTTGGTCATATTTTATTACAAATGCGTTGTTTCTGGCTGCTTATATTGCAAATGCATGTAAAGTTGGTGTGCGAGGGGACGTTTTTTTGCCGTCGGACTTATTTGCTTTCTCTGAGGCCATGGACTATGCCCGATTGGATATGATCCGATTTTTCTTGAATTCCGGTTTGATTGTTTTCCTTCTGTTTTTCGTTTTCATTATGGTGATGAGTGTGCGTTTTTTCGCCATTCGATTAAGAGGGAGGAGGGTACTTCGTTTGGGTTCGGTAGGATTGATCGTTGTGCTTTTCCTTTCGATGCTGCAAGGTATTATTTTCAAGCCTGATAAGATGCAGCTAGAGTACGGGATTTCTAATGAGCGTTTTGATCAACTGGGAAGTGTTAGGTTGAACGGTCTAATCCAAGTTTTGCTGATGAATTCAGATTCTTTATTTGTTCATAAGCCGAAAGATTACAGCCAAAAGGCAGTGAATGACATTTTTCAACAGTACTCAGATACGTCTCAAACCGATTCAAATGATGGTGTCTTTACATCGCGGCCAATGCCGGATAATGTCATAGTCATCATGAATGAATCATTCTATGATCTGAGCCAGATCCAGCCGGAATTGGAAAAATACGACGTCATGAGTAACGTAGATCGATTGTCTCAAGAATGCATATCCGGTCAGGTAATCGTACCGGTGCTGGGTGGTTTGACATGTAATTCCGAATTTGAATTTTTGACCGGGTTCTCTATGGTATTTTTGCCAACAGGAGCTCTCCCTTACCAACAGTATATCCACCGTAGTACGCCGAGTATTGTCTCTGTGATGAGTGATCTTGGATATGAAACGATTGCCACGCATCCAAACGGAGGGGAATTTTGGAATAGAAACATCATTTACGACCATTTTGGATTTGACGAATTTTATGCAATTGAAGCATATAATTCCGTCTTCAGCGATGAAGTCAAGATCCGGGGCAAATATTCGGATCATTCAATGTATGAGTTTATCCTTGACGAGATAGATCAAGAGAAGCAGCCGACGTTTCTTTTTGCAATTACAATGCAAAATCACTCTCCTCACCTCGTTCCGGGCAAAGAGTCTGAGGATGATGTTACCGGTGATGATGAATTGGATGTATCAACCAAGATAGTTCTTAATTTGATTCAAGAGTCCGATAAGGGAATTCAATTCCTTTTGGATGAACTTGAGAAAAGAGACGAAACAACAGTTGTAATATTCTTTGGGGATCATGCTCCGCCGATGGGGGCAGGCTTCTTTGGGCAATTACCGGAGACGAATTATCTTGATAAATATGCGACCCCTTATTTTATATATGCCACATCCAATTATGATTTAGATTATTCCGGTCCTACCTATGATAGGATGAGTCTCAACTATCTGGGGTACTATTTTCTTGATGTTCTTGGCGTCAATTCCGGCGTCTATCAGACAGTGCTTCGAGAGGCATACTCAGAAGATCCTGTTTTATCGTTATATCGTGAAGATCTTGTCAAAGACACGACGATATTACGGAATTACGAGATCCTGCAGTACTATTACATCTTTGGGAAAAGTTAAGAATAGTGGTAATATCTCGACTTTGGCAAAGATAACAAAGAAGTAATGCCGTAACCCATTTAATAACAGTCTTCTGGCGGAAAAGCGGAAGTTTGTTTTCAACTGCAGGCATCGTAAGACCGGCAGCGAAACAAAACAGGTCATTAATGAGCATTAATCCGATCTTTTCCGGTAGTTTGGAGTTCGGTGCGCCGAAAGTCTTTCATTTGAGAGTGCTTCTGGTGTCTGATATG
>JAAYBI010000015.1 GCA_012718915.1 Clostridiaceae bacterium | reverse complement strand
TTTTCTGAGCATAATATCACAGATCACGTGAAAATATATGCCCCGTGCTTCAGTTATTGTTCTGAAGTAACGGGGCACTTATAATTGTTGAAATCTAGATCGACCCTTGAATGACGTTAGCCTAATGTCTAAGTCTATAGGCAAATAAATAGATTATTAAGAACTGAAGTATACCTTAGTTGGAATAAATAATACGATTTTACTCAACTGCATCGGTAACTTGAGTGGTCGCTTACGTACTTGCTTCGGTCGTGGACACTGAAGCTTCACTATTGCTTGGCATTGTCTCTTCGACTGAAGTTTCACTGCTGCTTGGTATTGTCTCTTCGACTGAAGTTTCACTGCTTGGTATTGTCTCCTCAACTGAAGTTTCACTGCTGCTTGGTATTGTCTCTTCGACTGAAGTTTCACTACTGCCTGGTATTGTCTCTTCGACTGAAGTTTCTAAAGTTGTCGTAGGTGCAACAGTCGCAGGAACCGATTCAGGAATAGGTGTCGGATCCGCCTCCATCTCCGGCTGGGACTCTCCAATGGTCGGGTCGCTGTCCGATAACATGACAGTAACAACATAACCTTCCGTGCCATCATCAAGTTTTATCTTACAGAAGGAGTCGTTAAACTCTAAAATCGTAACCGCTTCACCACGTAACAAATTATATAGGATTGTACTGTCTAAAGCTGACGACGCAAATACCGGATTATTGTCTTGAGTACTATACATTACTTTGTAGAACACTTCAGACTCGTTCACCGTTCCCGGGATGGTCGGTTGATTTTCAGTGTCAATCTTTCCGAAACTCAACATTATCTTCATGCCAAAATATCCAATGCAAAAAGTAACTAAAAGAATGATTATGGGCGTGAAAATATTACGAAGAATGCGATTTTTTCTTTTTTTAGCCATCATCGCAGCATCTCCTTCTTTTTTGTAATTTTCGTTAACTTCATCGTCAGAAGAACTTTCTTGATAGACGTTATTTGCGATTTGAGTCGCAGCCGGAATAACCGAATCACAACGAATACTGATCAACGAAAGGCCATATTTTGCGTTTTTCCCTTTAGCGTTTTCGATTAAGTTTTGGGCCTTATTCTCAATCAATGCATCCGTAGAGATGATTGAAGCAATTTCGGCCGGCGAAAGATTTTGCGATACACCGGTTCCGATCAAATAGATTTCATCGCCCTGAAGCAGTTTAAAATTGATTTTAGTATTTGCCTCTATTTTCTCGTCTTGAGATAACTTTCCGATATAATGGGTTAATTCGTTGCGTTCGGGATGCTTATATTCATCGTCCTTAGTTACTGATCCCAACTGAACATAGCGATGTGCCAACGTTTGGTCTTCGGTCAAAGCTATTAAACGACCCTTGCGAGATAGAAAAGCTTTTGTATTTCCAATGTGAAAAACTCTAATAATATCACCGATAACCACAATAACTGTCATAGACAATTTAATAGAAACCGCATTTTGTGCTGAAGCATTAATAATGATAGCGCTCAATTCACGTATGCAAATATCGGAAAACTCGTCGAAATTACTATCAGCCGAAGACATTTTAACCGTAACAATTTGATGAAACTTTGCGATGACCGATTGCAATGACATCGCTGAAACCTGATCAGGACCTTGCGCCGAAAAAATGGCATACACTTGAACTTCGTTCTTAATGGTTGCCTTCTTTGCAAAAGCGGACGAGTAATCTTGAAGTTGGCGCGATACACCATGAATATATACATTTTCTTGGTTAGAACCGGCTGCCTGATTTGTATGGCATATTGTTACTGCGGTGGTATGGCTCATTTTGATTCACCCCATATAAATTGATGAAGCTCCGGAATCTGCTTGTTCCAGTCCACAATCATCATCCATGGATTCTGTTGCACTGTAAACATGCCATCTGCAGGCACCCTGTACTCCGTACGATTGTTTAGGATTTCCAATACAGAAGATCCAACTCTGATGAGGTCGACGGAAGTCATATTTGTCTCGAACATGCCGGCCATATCTTCCACCAAGGTCATCTGCTGTAGTTTCGAATAGGATGAGATTTTGGTCATCAGCGCAAAGGCCAACGTACGTTGTCTGCTGCTTCTCACATAATCGGAGTCGAGTTTACGGATACGAGACCATGCTACGGCCTGGACACCATTTAATGTTTGGTACCCTCCATGCGAAAGATATGGCACATTTTTGTTCATCAACTGGTTTTGTTCTTCAATGGACATGTTAGCGTATTTTGCTTCACCTGCTGTGATTTCTAATTCAATGCCGCCGACTGCATCAATAACTTTGGTCGAGCTGTTGAAATCCAGCATGACGAATCGTTGGATATCAAAACCGAAATTGTCGTTAATCGTATTAATGAGCAATCCCACTCCGCCATACATATAGGAATGGTTTAGTTTGTCAATTTTCGAGCGTCCCTCAATGGTTACACCGGTATCTCTCATCAGAGAAATGAGTTTGATGGTATCCGTTTTTTTATCAATAGATACAATCATAATTGCATCTGCGCGACATTTGACATCACTCGATCCCCGTGCGTCGACACCGAACACAAGTATATTTTCGACATCTCGATCCTTTTGCTTTACTTTCTTAATCGGATGTTCGGGATCGACATAAACGCTTGTGTGTCCACCATCTTGCCACGAGGAAGCAGTGTCTCCGTTCATATCATAATTGTCGTATGAACCGATATCTATTGGCTCGTAATCTCCATTATCGATAAATGGAGTATAAACATACTTAAACTCATCCGACAAATTCAAAATATATACAAACACACCCGAACCCAGTCCGATAGCACCGAGAAGGATGTATGCCATCACTTTAATAATTACTTGCTTAATACTTTTCCGGGGCGCTTGGGATCGTTGACCGTGGTAATTCGGATTTGCAGATCGCCCGTAAGAATCAGGTTGGCGTTGTACGTTCATGCTATTTTTCAAGTATTCACACCTCGCTTTAGAGAATCGCAATAATGATACCCTCTTTTCAATTTGATTTCAATCGTAATATTCAATCGTTAACAAGTACTGATTTTCGCAAGAAATATGAAATTTATTTCTTCCGATCTTGTGGTAGAATTATGAAAAATCAAGATACGAGGTACGATTATCCATGTTGGCAAATTCAAAAAAGTACATTTCGACTCTTGTAGTTGTAATCATTATTGCTTCACTTTTTACCCTAAGCGCATGTGGCAAAAAAGATTCAAAGGTTTCGACTACAACCGGAAACACTACGACATCTGCATCCGTGACTAGCTCTAAAACAGAGCAATCTCAACCAATTGAAACCACCCTGGCGACCGAATCTACGTTTGCCTCGATTGGTGAAAACGGTTTGGCGTTCAATCCATTAACCGGTGAGTACTCCATGTCTCCGGACAATCTCGGTAAACGATCCGTTACCTTTGTCGTTAATAATCATCGCTCTGCGATGCCACAACGTGGTATCGGTTCGGCTGATATTATATATGAGTATGAGACTGAAGGAGGTCAGACAAGATTGCTCGCGTTGTTTTCTGATATCTCTGCTGTTCCGGAAATAGGTTCAATCAGAAGCGCGCGTGTACTCAGCACCGATCTGGCTGCTACAACACAGTCCATATTCATTCACTTCGGTCTAAATAACCGTGTTCCTGATCAAGTAGCTTCAAATGGTTTGAATAGCATTGACGGAAATAATTACTGTGCTTCTTCCGGATCTTCTGTGAACGGACAGATTGAATTGGCGTCCGGACGCTTTTTTTGGAGAGACAGTACCTGGAAATCTCAGCGCTCTATTGAACATACAGCTGTAACAAACGGCACTCACATTCTGAGAGCCATGGAGCATCTTGGAATTACTCGAGATGGAGCAACACCATATATGTTCAAGTTTGGCGACGCAAACACATCCACGCTGTCTTCCGGGATGGACTGCAATGCTATAAACGTCTATTTTTCTGCGACTAATGATGATGCCTTATTCGAATACGACTCTGAAATCAAGTTATATACTAAGAGTCAATATAACGGCAAACCTCAGATTGACGATACTACCGGCGAACGTATCAAATTCAAAAATGTCTTCGTATTCTTTACAGATATAAAGGCACACGGAGATACAGCCGGCACTATTGACGCTTTTCTAAGCAATGGCGGAAGCGGCTACTATATCAGCAATGGTAAAGCAGTAGAGATTACTTGGACTAAAGACACGCCAAACTCTCTGTTTATTGTAAAGGATTCTGCCGGAACCGAGATTACAGTCAACCCCGGAAAATCATACATCTGTATCGTTCGCTCGTCTAACGCGGAAAAGACAACCATATCCTAAATCATAGCCACTACTTAATCCACTAAAAGCGGCTCTTGAGGCCGCTTTTTGCTTGCAATTTTGGCGATGAATATAACAATTCGAATAACGATCAGTATAAAAAAACCACCCGCGACATCAATTAAGACATCAAAAATACTTCCTATCCTTCCGGGAACGAACAACTGATGATATTCGTCAACTACCGCAAACAAAACCGTAATCCAAATAGAAAATGAAGCATTTAGATCAAATCCGGGTTTAATATCCTTTTCGTTAATAACAACAATTTTCCGGGAAATAAGAATTCTAAATGATGAAGCAAGAGCTAAATATGAAATAAATGTTAGTATCGCGTATTCCATAAAATGGGCCAGTTTGCGAATCACATACGATGGAAAAACCCTTCCGGTAAAAGTTGCAATCAGTTTACCGAATTCCATGGTTCTTGCAGATGAGTCGCTCCCACTTTCTGAAGATAAGTAAAAAATGACCACCATCCAGAATACAACACAAACCCAGAGCGTTATCGCCAATAACAAGAATGATATACGTATGTTTTTAATTTTCTCTTCCAAAATTGCCCCTCTGTTTCCATGTGTAATTAAGTGTTTTTGGATCTGTTTTTCATTACTCGATCGATATCTCTCTGAGACTCCTTTTTAGCGAGAGCGTCACGCTTGTCGTAAGTGTGCTTTCCTTTAACTAATGCAAGTTCAATCTTAACTTTTCCTCTTTTAAAATAACACTTTAGAGGTACAATTGTCAGTCCTTCTTGTTTTACTTGAAGAAATAATCTCAAGATTTCGTGTTTATGAAGTAATAGTTTGCGTTGTCTGAGCGGATCTTTATTGCTACGGTTTCCCTGCTCATAAGGACTTATATGCGTACCGATCAGCCACATTTCGCCATTTTGGACGGACGCGTAACTATCTTTGAGGTTTATTTTTCCCGAACGAATGGATTTGACCTCTGTTCCGGTCAACACAATTCCGGTCTCAAAGCGCTCCAAAATGTGATAATCATGAAAAGCTTTGCGATTATCTGCGACAACTTTTATTGATTCTTTTTCTGTCATAAAGGCTCCTAATCTTTCATGTGTTGAATTGAAGGATATGCATTGAGCGAAAGATCTGCCCGAATACCCTTGATATAATTATAATAACCCGCAGCAGCAACCATAGCTGCGTTGTCAGTACAAAGATGTAGTGGTGGCATATAAATATTGATTTGATATTTTGAAGCAGTTTCTGCAATTCTCTCTCTCAGAAAAGAGTTTGCACTAACGCCACCGGCGATACAAATTGTATTGTATCCTAATTGCAGACAAGCTTCTACTGCATTCTCAGACAGAACGTTTGCTATAGCGCTTTGATATGAGGCAGCAAACGAAGGTATGTCTATCTTCTCATTTCGCTGCTCATATTGATGAAGAACGTTAAGTGCATAAGTCTTGATCCCGCTGAACGAAAAATCAAGACCATTCCCGGCAGACGGCTTAGGGAAAGCAAATCGGCTTGAATCCGAATTCTGTGCGATATTGTCCATCTTGGGCCCCCCGGGATATCCTAATCCAAGCACACGGGCAATTTTATCGATTGCCTCCCCTGCCGCATCGTCTCGTGTTCCCGCAATAAACTCAAAAGTGTTCCAATCTGATACATTTATGATTTCGCTGTGTCCGCCGGAAACAACTAATGTTACGAATGGCGGCTGTAAATCAGGGTGAGCCAAATAATTTGCAGAAATATGAGCATTGATATGGTTTACCGGAACTAATGGTATTCCTGAAATTTCAGACAATCCTTTAGCGGCAGATACGCCAACAAGCAGAGCACCGACAAGACCGGGTCCATAAGTAACACAAATGGCATGCATATCGTTAAGAGAGAGATTCGCCTTTTCGAGAGCATCAGACATACATGGAATAATTGCCTCAACGTGCATGCGCGCAGCAATTTCCGGAACAACGCCTCCAAAGACGCTATGATAATCCGCCTGAGACGCGATAACGTTTGACAACAATTCACGGCCGTTTTTTACGACAGCACATGCTGTTTCGTCACATGATGTCTCTATTCCTAATGTAAATATGTCCAAAACAATCTCCTTATTTACGACACTTCATACAAATTATACTAACTAAAAAAAGTTCCCAAATAGTTGTTGATAACTTCGAGATACAAAGCGGAGTTGGTCTCATATGATTCTATGTAGCCGGCTCCTTCAAAGCTTTGCTTGATGGTTGTGTTTGGATGTAGTCTCTCTCGTTCAGCTACCATTTGATCAATTACTTCTTTTCCAATAAAAGTATCCTTCTCACCATACAAAATACAAACCGGCATAGAGAGTCTGGATATTTGCGAGGCAAGATTAACGTTTTCGGATTCCCCAGAAGAAATTCTAATGGCATATGGAACGAAATATTTCGTCAGAAATCCAAATCTGAATTCTTGTTCAACAATCGGTCTCAGGTAGTCATCAGAATATTTCGCCGGAGAATCGAGAATAAGTCCTGCAATATAAGTTCTGTCAAACTCAAGATCTCTAATTTTTTCAGGGTACAGAGAAAGATCATCCGTGGGCGTCGGCAGGTAATGAATTGCCAGCATGGATGATGAACAACCGGTTCCGACGCCATAAAGAATAACATCTTGAGTGACTGATATCTTCCGAACGTGGTCGATTGCGCCGATAACATCCCTCCATTCCATATACCCATATGCGCTTGTATTTCCGGATGACTCTCCGGAATTCCTCTGGTCAAATAGGAATACGTTGTATCCTTTGCTCATAAAATCTTCTATCATATCGACCGTTTCAACGTCGAATTGAAGACGATTTGAGCCCGTATCGTGGACGAGAATTATTGTGCTTTTGGGTTGGCTAACCTTAAAAAACCATGCAGAAAGATTTGTCTGATTGTCAAATGAGGTAAAACTCGTAGGCAAGTAAGGGGGCAGAATATTTGAAGGAATAGATATGTTAGTGATACTTTTGGTACTCATCAATTTATTGGCTGTGTTTGCCGTAATAATGATTATGAAGGCTACCATAACCGCAAGTACACTGAACAACAATGCAGAGCGGACAATGATCTTTTGAACCGGAATTCGTGTGCCCTGATGTCTGGTAAGCCCTCTACCCATTTATGACCTCACTAAAGCATCTGCTTCTTTTTGAGAATATATACAGCAGAAATGATGCTTATTACGCTGGCAACCAGAACTACGATAAATGGCAAAGGATTAGCTGAAAAATCGGCATCCCATGGCATTGGTACGTTCTGTCCGAAAAAACTGCTTATGACTGTCGGAACAGACAATACAATTGTTGCTGCAGCCATAATCTTCATTATTAAATTCATATTGTTATTGATAATAGATGCGTATGCATCCATGGTTCCGTTAACAATAGAAGCGTATATCTCGGCCATTTCACGAGCTTGTTTATACTCAATGATGACATCTTCAAGAAGACTTTCGTCATCTTCATACTGCTTAACTACCCGACCACGCATAAGCTTCTCGAGAACCGCTTCGTTGGACTTCAGAGAGGTCGAGAAATAAACGAGTGATTTACCCAGTTCGAGCAACTTATAAAGATCCTTGTTGCTGATTGACTTCGCTAAAGCTCTTTCAGAAGTTTCAAGAGTCTTATCCATATAACGTAACAACTTCAAATAATCCTTTGCAACGGAAAGAAGTATTTGAATTGCAAATCTCGTGCGGAAATTTACTATAAAATCGCGCACTCTATTCTCAATGAATGGATCTAAGACCGACGTATCGCGCACAGAAACGGTCAATAGATGCTTCTTGGTGATGATAATGCCCAGTGGTGAAGTCTCATAGTGAACAGAGTTCTCTTCTTGCCGCGTACAGGGGATATCGATGATTAACAGAACATCTCCGGTGTCTTCATCGACGTCAATTCTAGGCCGCTCCTCTTCGTCCAAAGGATAACGCAAGAATTCCTGCGGAACAGCAGTCATCTTTTCGACCAAAGCAATCTCGTCTTCTGTCGGTGCAAACATATTAATCCAACAATCATCGCGAATTTCATCAATACGTTCTATTCGATTGGCCGCCTTCTCTTTCAAACTAGATAGATGCTTAGTGACGTATATATCAATCATAGTTGCACCTCCTTTCCAAAATACGAAAAAATCACTCAAAAAAACGACGCAAGTGCTTATGTATTCTTGCATCGGGATATCTTAGGACATTTTACCACCAAAAGCACGACCATTCCAGCGTTTTGAGAATTTACATATCCTTAACTCCGGTAGATCCAAACCCTCCGTTACGATTGCAACCTATGCCTTCAAGAGAATCGCATATCGTGAAGTTTGCTTTTTCAACTTTTGCGATAACCATTTGAGCAATTCGATCGCCGACACGTACATGATAAGTCCCCTTAGGCGAGCCTTTCACAGATAAATCATAGACCACTTGTTCATCTTTGACGTCTGCGCCTGAGCTTGTATTGCAAAGAATAACTTTTATTTCATCGCGAAAGCCAGGATCAATGGTGCCGGGGCTATTCGGAATTCTTAGCATCGTGTGATACGACAGTCCGCTTCGCGGACGGATTTGAATTTCATATCCGTCAGGAATAGCGGTTTTCAAGCCCGTGCCCACCAATACGGTCTCACCGGGCCGGATAAAAAGATCTTCAGCAGAGTATATATCCATGCCGACATCGTCTTCATGGGCATATTGAGGCATTTGAGCCTCTGGTCGTGTCAGTATCATCGGAATATTCATCGTGTCCTCCAAACCGGCAAATGCGACTATAATATGATATTTACGCTTCCGCCCCGATTTCTGATAAAATTTTTGCAACTTGTTGAGAACTTTCATCCAAAACACGAATTAATCGTAACACATTTAACCCTTTTCGCATAAAAGATTGAATCATCTCTGAACGATCGTATTTGGGAGACCCAAATAACTCTGATGTACAATTAATCGGTCGCAAAACCAGACGTGCCATGTCGTATTCGCGATCTCGATTCCTTGATACTTTGAATGTTTTTGCCCCTTGTGCACATGCTTTACAGTTTTTTGCATTTTTCCCGACCGGACAATAGTGCGACATCATCCACTCTATCGGCCCGTATACTTGAAACATCAGAGGGATATCTGAAGATTGAACATGGTGATCAATCAACTGATCTAACATGTGATCATCGATTTCATGTGATAGTTCAATTGCCGATGGATTCTTTTCGACCAGGACCGATAGCGCTGACAAATTTGTAATGTTGGCGTGATGTGTGATAATAAAGGCTTGTCCGTCGTTAGTTGGAGCATCAGTAAAATACCCAAGGAACTGCTCGTTAAAACAGCTGATTTTGGAAAGCAATTCAGAACGATAAAACTGATCTTGCAAGAATCGCGACGAAGCGTTAAGTCTAATAGCAAACACTTCGCTCGCGTGGTTTTTGAAAAAGTCGCTGATTGGCTCGAACGTCTCATTGTTTAGTATGTCAAATACAGAAAAAACATATAATAACGAATTAGTGTTGCTTTCAGCTATATGGCAATCAACAGACTTCAAATTAATATATTCCAGTGCAATTTTGTACTTGCGAAAATTATCCGTATGATTTTCAACGATTGGAACATTCAATTCATCAATAGGTTCAGCTTGTAATAAGGCTACATTTTGCATCGGATACGAACGCTTGAACGAGGCTGCATATTGAATCGCGAATGAATCCAGCATCACTCGTCGAATATGGTTCAGAAAGGATACGGGAACATTGGGTAAATCACCTATAACATCAACTCCCGTAACATGAAATGAGGTCTCACCGCTTTTACTCAGCTGTTCTATGATCCGGTCGATAGATAATACGCCTCCTGAATACGAAGGATCAACAGCAAACTTTTGGCTGAATGAAAACTCTCTATCTGTCATGGATTTCAAATCAACCTCAATCTCATTATCTCCCTCATGGTACTCAAATCGAAAATTCACGGGTAGTTTTGATTGCAACGATTTTTCGAAAAGCTTTTTTCGGGCAACAAGATATAGCGAAAAAGAAGGCTTAACCCGCGCTAGTTGATCGGGATGCGCACCATAGAGACCCACATTTTGAACCGGATTGAGACTTGAACATTCGTCTATTTTTCCAACCGGAAAAGTAATTACATCATCAATTCCATCACGAACCGCTACGGTATCTCCGACACGAATTTGAAGATCATCTCGAGAAAGCATTGCTGTCAATAAACCCTTATGAGGTGTTACAGCGACAATTTCGCCGACAAATATACCATAATGACCGACAAAATCACCGCTGTGGAGGTTTTTCCCGCGGTCGTCTTCAAAATAATGCGACGAAAATTCTCCGCCTCGATTGAAACTAATAAGTAATTCATTTTCGTTGTCCAAATTAGTCATTAATTCGTAGCCCTCGTCTCAAAAACATCGAGCTGTTATAAACAACCAATGTAATGATAGAAAAAAAAATAAGATTAGACGAATGAGAGCGCTTGATCAAGATCACAAATAATATCGTTAATACCTTCGATGCCGACAGACAAACGAATCATATCAGATCGAACCCCCGCGATTTCCAGTGCCTCTTCAGACAGCTGACGATGCGTATGACTGGCAGGGTGCAAAACACATGTACGCGCATCGCACACATGGGTCGCAATTGAAGCCAGGTGAAGTGCATCCATAAAAGATACAGCGGCTTCTCTTCCACCTACAACACCGAAACTCAGAACTCCGGGCACGCCGTTCGGCAAATATTTGCATGACAAGCCGTATTGAGTATCCCCTTCAAGAGCCGGACATTTTACCCACGACACTTTGGGATGGTTTTTGAGAAATATCGCAACGGCGAGCGCATTTTGGGCATGACGAGGAACCCGCAGATGCAGTGTCTCTAATCCAAGATTAAGGAGAAATGCGTTCATCGGGGCAGGCGAGGAACCTAGGTCTCTCATCAGCTGGGCAGTGACTTTGGTAATAAATGCTACTTTGCCGAAATCCCTCGTATATACAACACCGTGATAAGAATCGTCTGCTTGAGTTAATCCGCGAAAACGTTCCGGATAGGCGTTCCAATCAAAACGACCACTATCAACAATACAACCTCCAACACTTGTTGCATGACCATCCATGTATTTTGTTGTCGAGTGAATGACAATGTCAGCACCCCATTCGAACGGCCTGCACAGGACCGGCGTCGGAAACGTATTGTCAACGAATAGCGGCAACCCGCAATCATGCGCAGCCTTCGCAAAGGTCTCGATATCCAAAATATTAAGCGCAGGATTGGCAACAGTCTCTCCGTATACTAACTTTGTATTAGGCTTAACCGCCGCCTTGATTGTATCTTCATCCGAATCCGGAGGAATAAATGTGACTGATACACCCATCTTTTTCAAGGTTACCGAAAAAAGATTGAATGTTCCGCCATAGAGTGCCGAAGCGCTGATGAAATGATCGCCGGATTCACAAATATTCATAATTGCGAAAAAAATAGCAGCTTGGCCTGAAGCGGTTAGGACACCGCCCGCTCCACCTTCTAGTGCAGCTATTTTAGCAGCTACGGCATCACAAGTCGGATTGGCCAAACGAGTATAAAAATACCCGGCTTCTTGAAGCGCAAAAAGCCGACCCATTTGTTCTGTGGAATCGTACTTAAAAGTAGTGCTTTGGGTAATCGGCAACACTCGCGGCTCGCCATTGCCCGGATGATATCCTGCATGCAAACAATTGGTTTCCAAACTATAATTGTCCATATATTATACCTCATCGAAATTATTTACTTGAATTTATGAATTATATCATATTATGTGTTCGCCGGAGTCTGCTCAATTATCTGATCAAGAGTATTTCGATATATAGATACAACCGTTCGCACATACTCCGGACTACGCATTCGGCCCTCAATTTTAAGCGAATCAACACCAATTTCAACTAAATCATATAAATAGCGGTATAGACTTCGATCTTTAATCGAAAATTGAGCCCCTTCAGACACTCGTCCGGTCTGATTAGAAATAGAATATCTCTCGCGGCAAGGTTGAGCACAATCTCCACGATTGCCACTTCTTTGCCCGCTTTTATTCATTGCGCTGAAAAGACAAATTCCCGAACAGCTAACGCAATGCGCACCGTGAACAAATACTTCCGTACCCATATTGTGTTTTTTGGAGTACTTTACCGAAACATCGATATCTTCGCGGGAAAACTCCCTCGGAAGTACCCATCTGGAAATTCCCATGTCCTGAGCTAACAACAACGTATCCATATTGTGAACGTTCATCTGCGTACTTGCATGAATCTGAAAATCCGGAAATGTCTTTCGAATGAGAGAGCAAAGACCTTTATCTTGAATGATAACTGCATCGATACCCTCAATATATGCCTGTCGTACAGTTTCCATTGCATCCGAAATCTCGTAATCATATACGAGTGTATTAACCGCAAGATATGCCTTTGCACCACGAACGTGACAATAGTCAGAAACCATACCCAGTTGATCTTTGGTGAAGTTATCGGCTTTTGCACGTGCGCTAAATTGAGAAACTCCAAAATAGATGGCATTCGCACCGGCATCGAGTGCCGAATGTAATGCCAACTCAGAGCCGGCGGGCGCCAGAAGTTCGCTAATCATGATTGGTGACTCCTTCTCTCGTATCGTCATCGGAAAATCGAAAGATAAGCGATTCAAGAGGAAGAGGATCTGCTGTATTCTGAACATCCTTGCCGTCATTTGGCTTTGAATTATGTTCGATAATATCTTTCAAGCGAAGAATTTCCTTCTTTAATTCCCAGTTAATTTCACGGATTTGGGCATAATCTGCTTTCAGATTATTTATTTCGCTTTGAAAACGCTCTTGAATATCAGTCATATTATAGCGTTTGTGTTCTGACTGATTCCATTCATCGATAGCGTTGATTAAAGCTAGTACAAGAACATTAGTCATATGAAATCCCGGATGAGAATTATTAATACTGTCAATCATACGATTCGCCTGATCTGCGATCATTTGCACATAAGATTCCTGATTGGGATCCGAAACGGAAACCTTATGTTGCATTCCTGCTATATAAACATCAACATGAAAAACCTTCGGTTTTTCGGAATCTGTTTTGGAAATGCGCTTATTCTTGTACCGTTGACGGTAGTTTACAATCTCTTTTGTCGAATCCGGCTCAGGCGAATCCTTTGCCTTTTGCGGTTTACTTTTCTTTGCGGACTCGGAGTATTGCTTAAACAAACTTCCCGTATTGCTATGATATTCCATGAGTCCCCCCTCCTTGGAAAAAAATCATTCTAAACTCATTGTATCATTCTCTTCGAAAAGACAATCATATAAACTAAGAAAATCCGTTGGTTTCATTGCTTCTGCCCGAGAGCTTTCTTGAATACCAGAATGAAGAAATGCTTCTGATAGAAGATCGTTAGAAAAATTGAGACCGGAGGCAATCAGATTCTTATGAATTGTTTTGCGACGCATGGCGAAACAGTGCCGTACAAACATTACAAATCGACTCGATATATTGCGTTTCAAATCCTCGTTTTTGTCGAACGAAATGACCAACGAACGCGTTTGAGGTTGAGGGTCAAAGCTACGTTGGTCAACGACGAATAATTTAGACTTGCTTCCATAAATAGATGTCAATACCGATAGCGGCCCGTAAGACTTGGTTTCCGGGACGGCAAATATACGATTTGAGGCGTCTTCCTCAATCATGAAAACCATTTTTCGTGCGTCGGAATAGTCCTCTAGACATTTGATGATGAGCGGTGTCATAACATAATATGGAAGATTTGAAATAATGATATCAATGTTTTGTCCCGGCGAAAGCCATTCGTCTCGTTTTAGTATAAGAAAGTCCGATTCTATGAGAGAGAAGTTCAATCTATCGGAGAATCGATCACGCAATAGCGGAAAAAGTTTCTCGTCAATTTCAGACGAAAATACATTTGCTCCGGTATCTAAAATAAATTCAGTTAATGCTCCGATACCCGGGCCAATCTCTAAAACGATATCTTGCGAACGAATGCCGGCAGAATCAACAATTCTACCGGCAACCGCATCATTGCACAGAAAGTTTTGTCCGAGAGATTTTCTGGCCTTCAAACCATATTGATTACAAAGCTCAACAACCTCTTTGCGATTCATCAGAGGAAATACCTGACACCGGACGAAAACAAGCCTTGATCCTTATTTCCCGGAACATTGGATCCGATTAGTTGACCATAACGTTCGTTGTGACCCATCTTTCCGAGTACACGCCCGTTTTTGCTCATAATACCTTCGATTGCTGCATATGAAGCATTTGGATTGAAAGCAGTATCCATTGATGGCATGCCCATGTCATCAACATATTGAGTGACAACTTGGCCGGCATCGAATAACGCCTGAAGCACATTCTCGTCTGCTACAAAACGCCCCTCCCCATTGGATACGGGTACAGAGTAAATGTCGCCTACTTGAACTGATGTCAACCATGGTGAATTGTTTGAGGAAATACGCGTAGAGACATACATCGATTGATGTCGTCCGATTTTGCTAAATGTAAGAGTCGGACTCGAAGGTAAAGAAGGCTTAATGACCCCGTCAGGCAAAAGTCCCACTTTCACCAAAGCTTGAAAACCATTGCATATGCCCAGAATCAAACCATCACGAATCTCTAATAACTCTGACACGGCTTCCGACACCGACGGGTTATTCAACGCCGCCACCATGAATTTTGCGGAGCCTTCCGGTTCGTCACCACCAGAAAAACCGCCCGGAAGCATTAATATCTGGCTGTTTCGAATGCGACGACTCATCTCAACGAGTGATTCCGATATGTCTGCGGGACTAAGATTTTTAATGACAAAGACGTCCGCATCCGCACCGGATTTTTCAAACGCATATGCTGCATCATACTCCGTGTTGGTTCCGGGAAAAACCGGAATGAATACTTTGGGTTTTGATTTTATGAGCACTGAAGGTTTAGAAATATTGGTGACGCTTTGAACTTTCGAGTACTTATCATCGTATGGTGCTTCCTGTGTTTTTGTTGGAAAAATGGCTTCTAACTTAGATTCAAAAGCATTTTGCGTATCTGCAAGAGTCACTAAATGACCATTCCACGTCAATGTTTCAGTTTCATTTGCTTCTCCTAAAAGATACCCTCCAACGGTCTCAATTTTATCTACCGCATTCTTATCGTTGACCGATAATAAAATGGTACCGAAAGACCTTGAAAATAATTCTTCAATGGAAATACTATCCTGAAACGCAAATCCTAAACGGTTGCCCATCAACATCTGAGCAACTTTTGCGGCAATTCCGTAACCCCTAACTACTGAAGCAGCAAGCAATTGGCCTCGATCATTAATCTGGTTCATCGCTTTGAACACACGATCGACATGCGCTTTCTTATACAACATAGCGTCATCTTTTGCGAGCTTAATTACATATAGTTTTTGACGCGGTGCAGTCAGACAAGACGATACTGCACGTTCAACCGGTATTGTGGTGACCGCAAAAGATACGAGAGTCGGTGGCACATTGATATCATTGAACGTACCACTCATGCTATCTTTGCCGCCGATAGCGGGCGTTTTATAGTCCATTTGAGCTTTGAATGCACCAAGCAACGCCATTGTCGGTTTGCCCCAAGAAGATTCTGACGTCATCCGTTCGAAATACTCTTGAAAAGACAAACGCGCCTTGTAAGGGTTTCCGCCGAGAGCAGAAATCTTTAGCAAAGACTCTACAACTGCATGATATCCTCCATGATATGGACTCCATTCAGATAAATACGGATCAAATCCATAAGTCATAACAGATGCAGTCTTTGAGTCATAATTTGCCGTAGGAATTTTTGCGATCATCCCATCTTCGGGCGTTGACTGATATTTTCCGGCCAATGGCATCAGTACCGTTCCTGCACCAATTGAGCCGTCAAATCGTTGAATTAATCCTTTACGCGAACAAGCTTCAAGTGTAGACATTGTTGCAATCATTGATGAAGCAAACGATGATTTGTCAAGTGTCGGCAATTCAGAATCAGGATATACAAGATCTAATGAAGCGGGCACTATTTTTGAACGTGCAAACGAAGGAGCTCCGTTCGTATCAATAAAGTCACGAGGCAAATCTACAACGGTCTGATTTCTCCATTTCATCACCATTCTTGGTTGTTCAGTGATAGTTGCTACCTGAACTGCCTCTAAATTTTCATCATGCGCAAGCGAAAGAAATTTCGACTTATCTTGAGCGTGAATAACTACCGCCATTCGCTCCTGAGATTCTGATATTGCCAATTCGGTACCATCTAAACCTTCATATTTTTTGGGTACGGAATCTAAATCAATCGTTAATCCATCCGCCAGTTCGCCAATGGCGACCGAAACACCGCCTGCACCAAAGTCATTACATCGAATGATCATAGATGATGCTTCTTTGTTTCTGAAAAGACGTTGGATTTTGCGCTCAGTGGGCGGATTACCCTTTTGAACTTCTGCACCACAAGTCAATACAGACTTCTCATCATGTGCTTTGGAAGAACCGGTAGCTCCGCCAATACCGTCACGACCGGTACGACCACCGAGCAAAATAACAATGTCACCGGCGGACGGTCGTTTGCGAATAACATTTTGCTCCGGAGCCGCCGCTATAACTGCACCGATTTCCATGCGTTTGGCAACATAACCGGGATGATAAATCTCATCCACCTGTCCGGTAGCCAATCCGATTTGGTTGCCATAGGCACTATACCCGGCCGCTGCGGTTCGCACAATTTTCTTCTGCGAGAGTTTTCCCGGTAAAGTCTGATCAGAAGGAACAGTCGGATCTCCTGCACCCGTCACACGCATAGCCTGATAGACATAGGATCGACCGGAAAGAGGATCTCGAATAGCTCCGCCCAAGCATGTAGCGGCACCGCCAAACGGCTCAATCTCCGTCGGGTGGTTATGCGTCTCATTCTTGAACATTAAAAGATATTTTTCGATGCCATTCTCTGTTTGAACATCCACCTTGATCGAACAGGCATTAATCTCTTCAGAGACATCCAGATCCTGAAGAAATCCGTCTTTTAGCAATACTTTTGTCGCCATGGTCGCCATATCCATAAGACAGACAGGCTTTGACGATAAACGGTCACCATATATTCGAGCTCTCTCTGACAAATATAATTCGTACGTGTTTCGAATTTCATTTGCAATCAAAGAATCCTCGGGGATCTCAACAGTTTCCAGCGTGGTCAGAAAAGTAGTATGTCGGCAATGATCTGACCAATAGGTATCAAGGACTCGAATTTCAGTCACAGAAGGATCCCGACCTTCATTAACAAAAAAGTCGCGGGTAAATATCAAGTCATCGACGGACATAGCAAGGCCCATATCATTTTTTAATTCAGACATTTCCTGGTCAGATTTCCTAACAAAACCATTCATAACAGAAACATCTTCCGGGGAATCCAGTTCTTCTATCAAAGACGCCGGCAATGCCAGCTCAGCAGAACGCGACTCAACCGGATTTATTAGGTATCGGCTGACCTTCTGTTTTGAAATCTCATCCATCTCTCCATAGAATGCGTATATTTTGGCAGTCTTGATTAGCGGAGGTTCACCGACAGTCATAATTTGAACGCATTGCGCCGCTGAATCGGCACGCTGATCATATTGCCCCGGAAGTGACTCTACCGCAAGGATATAACAAGCATCAGAAAGATCAGGATCCGACTCATAAAGCGTATCCACCGGCGGCTCTGAAAATACGATATTCTTCACAGCGTCCAACTCTTCCCGACTCATACCGGACATATCATAGCGGTTAATGATACGAACACGGTCAACACTCAATAGCGATAAATCTGAACGGATGTCCTTTAAGACTTGATTAGCCTCGACCGCAAATAAAGGTTTTTTCTCCGAGAAGAGTCTGATGACTTGATCGCAATTACTCATTCTTTTCCTCCGACGCTTCCGGCGCGATTTTCGATAATATTCAACAATAATGTGGAATGGTTTTGCAGAAAGTTTTTAAGACCTTCCGCATCCAATGATCCATGGCTCAAACGTGCTTGGTCATAGAGTTGATTAATAATAATGTCCGCTGAATCATCTGTACTATCTGCTTCGACATAACTCATCAGCCTTGCCACCAGAGGATGGTCCGCATTCAATACGAGATCCTTCTTCTCGGGAAACATCTCGTCAAGATTGCCATAGGGGTCGCTTTCTCCGCTTTTCTTCATTTTCTCAAATTGCTTTTTCATTTCTGACATTCGACGCGATTCTTCTGTTTCACGGATAAAAGCCGGGAATGAGTCAACCCCCAAAGAAATAACTTCAATATCAAGCTTCGAATCCTGAACTACCGACTTAAAATGATCTGTTAATCGCTTGTAAGATTCCTCACTATGAGATTCGCCTTCAAACTCTGCATCAACACGCATAAAACGCTTTGAAGGTAATTTGAATTCCATGAACGATATAAAGTTGTTGTCAATCTCGTGGTCAAGGACGACGACCGGATAACCCTTCTTTGTAGCGATATCAATATAGGCGGCCTGTTTATCTGCCGCTTGTGTATAACGTACAGCATCATGCTTTTCGGTCAGTTCATCATATGTCAAATATTGCGCTTCGACCGTTTTGAAAAGCATGAACGCCTTTGCCTTATCGAAAAACTTATCTTCTTTCATCATGCCGTATTTAACAAATACGCCGATATCATCCCAATACGATTCGTAATCCTCGCGTTGTTTTTTGAAAAGAGATGACAACTTATCCGACACTTTTCGAATGATATGAGAAGACAGTTTCTGTACATAGTCATCCTGTTGAAGTGCAGATCTTGATACATTGAGAGGCAAATCCGTACAATCCAGACATCCGCGCAGCAGAAACAGGAAATCAGGAATGATTTCCTCAATATTATCGGCAACAAAAACCTGTTGGTTATATACCTTTATTCTTCCCTCTAAAGTCTGATAAACATTATCCGTTTTAGGAAAATATAGAATCCCTTGTAAAGTAAACGGATAATCAAGATTGAGATGAATCCAGAAAAGCGGATCTCGGGGATCAGAAAAAACTTGATGATAGAACGAAATATATTCCTCATCGGTACAATCCTTCGGCGCCTTCTGCCAAAGTGGAGCAACCGGATTAACGCGTAAAGGTGTGTATTCGGAAATCAGAAACTCCTCTTTCTTGGATTCCGCTTCTTTAGCGCGCTTCTTTTGATCTTTTTCATGTTCGAGCTTGCGTTTTACATCCGTGAAGAATAATGGATACGGCATAAACGAACAATACTTATCGAGAATGTTCTTGATTTTTGTGGCATCAAACATTTTTTTGGCTTCATCCGATAAAGTTAGTGTAATTGAAGTGCCACGCTGGGTTCTATCTGATTCTGATACAGTGTATTCCATACCATCTTCAGACTCCCATTTGACCGGTTTCTCACCTTCAACATACGAGAGCGTATCAATGGTAACGCGATCCGCAACCATAAATGCCGAGTAAAAACCAAGACCAAAATGGCCGATAATGGAATTATCCGAGCCGCCTTTTTCTTTATACTTTTCGACAAAATCCATAGCACCTGAGAATGCAATCTGATTAATATAGCGATCAAGTTCATCTGAAGTCATGCCGATGCCCTGATCTTCTATAATCAATACACCCGTCTTCTCATTGTAGGAAATCCGGATAGACAACTCAGAATCAGAATCAATACTGCATTGCCCCAAATCGACGAGCCTCTTCAACTTAGTTGTTGCGTCTGAAGCATTAGAAACAAGTTCCCGGACGAAAATATCGTGGTCAGAATACAACCACTTGCGAATAATCGGGAAAATGTTTTCTGTAGTAACGGTTACTTTTCCTGTTCTGGCACTCATATGATCAGCCTCCAAAGTTAATATAATTTTAAGCCAATTTGGCTTATTGACGAGTGGTATGATCCGACTGTCTGGACTCTATATAAAAGTCAACGATTGTTTTGTAATGTTTTGCGATCGATTTCAATTTGTCGGACTCTGCAGATTCGAATTCATATTCGGCTATACTTCTAATAGGTAAAATATCAAAAGGAGAACTCGTCACAAAAACAGCAAAATCTTTCTGTTCTTGAATTGCCTTCTTTTGCATCTCGATTAACTCTGACAATGTAAACGTCTTTTCTTCATACAAGAGGCCTGCATGAATGATTGACTTTAATACATATTTGCGAGTAATTCCAATTAATATACAATCCTCAGACGGAGAATATACCGTATTATCGAAAAGAACGAAGAAATTCGAACGACTTCCTTCTGTGATTCTTTTCGAATGATCGCTCAGCAAAACCTCATAAGGGATACCATACGGGGTTTCCTTTTGGAAAGCATCCGCCACTGCCGCTTTATAGTCACCACGAAAAACTTTGATCTGAGGCTCAACTCGCTCCCATTCAATCAACGAAGTCACGATGCCCGTCCGGTAAAAGCTTTCGGGCGGATAAGATACGTCTGAAAGATGAACCAACGTCTTATTGTGCGTAAGCACGACGCGAAGATTACCCTCAGTCACCTCAGGCTTAGCTTCACGCATCAGTTTAGTAGCCTGCTCATAGATCTGTTCGGAATCAAACGGGAAATTCTCCTTGCCTGAAACCGATTCATGCAAACGCAACATATGCGCTTCAAAAAATATCAATATTTGTGATTTAAACCGAATCGATTCGTAATAGATAATATCGTCAGTCGGCTCTAAGAGTGCACGTCCCTCCGTTGAATCAAAGAAAACGGCACGACCGTCAACATAGCATATATCACCGAACGGTTTTTCGAGCATGAGAACAGCCATAGATCTCCCTTCAAAATGAATGTGATGAATATCAGAGTTATGCACCTTATGATTTTACCCCAGTGTGTCAACAGCGTAAAGCCTTCCAATAATTGATCACCATTGGAAGAAATGCGTAAATACGAATTATTAACGAGTCCAAAATTGAAGGACAAATTGGTCCGTTAATCTATCATAATACTAATATCAAAACGCCTACAGTAACTGCGATGACCCCACAAAACATTACTATCAAGCCATTCTTCTTAATTTTGGCGACGGCTTCTTTGGAATCACGCATTTCCTTCTTCGTACTCTGCTCCGGCTTAAAAAACATAAAAGCGCCCAAAAAAAGCATCGCCGAACCGAAAATGATACCTAAATAATCATACATAATCGTATTTCTCCGAAACTTGATTTTCTCCAATATTTTGCATCAATAAAGTTGAAAATACAATAATAGTGCAAAATTTAACTATTAATGAATACAATTATAGTCATTCCTGAATCAATAAATATATGCTGACTCGTTCTTCAAGTGAATGTTGCTCTGAAGTTCTTGTATTACTATAGGCATAAATATAGAATGGATATTGACTCGAATTGTCACATCTGATAAGATTCAGATATTTATTCGCTATAATTTATATTTATGCATAAATGGAGGACAAAATGGCTAAAGAAAAAATTCTACTTGCTTATTCCGGAGGTCTTGACACGTCTATCATTATTCCGTGGTTGCTTGAGCACTACGACTGTGAAGTCATCGCTATGGCCGGCGAAGTCGGTATTGGTATTGATCGTCAATTTCTGATTGATAAAGCGTTGAAATGCGGTGCCAGCGCTTGTTATGTTGAAGATATTTCTGAGGAGTTTATTTCTGATTTTGTAATCCCCACAATGAAGGCCGGAGCAGTATACGAAGGAAAGTATCTTCTCGGCACCTCTTTTGCTCGTCCGGTTATCGCTAAGAGAATGGTCGAAATCGCAAAGAGAGAAGGTTGCACTACTATTGCGCATGGTTGTACCGGCAAAGGCAACGATCAAGTTCGTTTTGAACTAACCATCAAGGCACTTGCTCCTGAGATGAAAATCATTGCGCCTTGGCGTATCTGGGATATAAAGTCCCGTGACGAGGAAATTGATTACGCTAACGCTCGCGGCATACCGGTTCCGGTCACGAAAGAAAACAACTATTCTATGGATGAAAACCTTTGGCACCTCTCTCACGAAGGAATGGATTTGGAAAATCCTGCCAACGAACCGGATTATGATAAGATTTTAAAGTTAATGACATCACCGGAAAAGGCACCTCAAGTACCGGAATATGTTGAGATTGAATTTCTTCAAGGCACACCGGTAAAAGTCAATGGCAAGGACGTTGATCCGGTTACAATGATCAAAACACTTAACGAGATTGCAGGACGTAATGGCGTCGGTATCGTTGATATGGTTGAGAACCGTCTTGTCGGAATGAAGTCCAGAGGCGTCTATGAGACACCCGGCGGAACCGTTCTTTACGCAGCTCACCGCGAACTTGAACTATTAACGCTAGACCGGGAAACAATGCATTACAAAGATATGGTAGCAATTCGTTTTGCCGAATTAGTATATTATGGACAGTGGTTTCACCCGCTGCGAGAAGCTCTTTCTGCTTTTGTAGATCAGACACAGCAAACCGTTACCGGAACCGTTAAGCTAAAATTATACAAAGGCAACTGTTTCCCTGCCGGAACTATCTCTCCTTTCTCTCTTTACGACGAAGAGATTGCGACATTTGCAGAGGATGATGTTTATGACCAAGCAGATGCAGGCGGATTCATCAATTGTTTTGGCCTTCCTACGAAAGTAGTGGCTCAAATGAAAAAACGCAACGACTTACTTTGAACACAGGAGATTGACGACGTGAGCAAACTTATGTGGAGCGGTCGCTTCAAAAAACAACTCGAAGACAATGTTAATGCACTCAATGCTTCTTTGCGCTTTGACAGCAGAATGTATGCGCAAGATATTCGTGGCAGCATTGCACATTGTCAGATGCTCGGAAAGCAAGGTATCATTTCCGAAGAAGAGGCTCGCTCCATTGAGCAAGGTCTGATTTCCATCAAAGAAGATATCGATTCCGGTGCGTTGACCTTCAATTCCAAGGCAGAAGACATTCATATGTTTATCGAAGAGGAACTGACAGCGCGTATCGGCGAGGCCGGAAAAAAGCTTCACACCGGCAGAAGTCGCAACGATCAAGTTGCGCTCGATCAACGATTGTATATTCTCGATCGTTTGGCAAACATCCGTATCCAGCTTATTGACCTTTACCGCGTCATTCTGGAAAAGGCTCGCGAAAATATCTACACATACATGCCGGGATATACGCATTTACAACGTGCTCAACCGGTCACATTCGCGCACCACCTTTCTGCATACTTACAGATGATTCAAAGAGACATAGGTCGTATCGACGATGCATCCAAAAGAATGTCTGTCTCTCCGCTGGGTTCCGGAGCAATGGCGGGAACCACTTATCCGCTGGATCGCGAGTACGTTTCTGATGTATTAGGCCTTTCAGGTATAACGTATAACAGTATGGACGGCGTCAGTGATCGTGATTTTGCCATAGAAGCTACATCTGCTTTATCCATTCTCAGTATGCATATTTCTCGCTTTTCCGAAGAAATTATTCTTTGGTCGAGTCAAGAATTTAAGTTCATAGAGATTGATGATGCCTACTCAACCGGATCTTCGATTATGCCTCAAAAAAAGAACCCCGACATTGCCGAACTCGCCCGAGGCAAGACCGGCCGCGTTTACGGAGATCTGATTACCCTATTAGTCACCATGAAGGGATTGCCTCTGACTTACAATAAAGATATGCAAGAGATCCAGGAAGCTGTATTCGATGCTCTGGACACTATCGAGGGAATACTTCCTCCCTTTACCGGTATGATTGAAACGATGATTGTGAACAAAGACGCTATGCAGAAAGCCGCTCTCGGAGGTTTTACAAACGCTACCGATTTAGCGGACTACCTGGTTCGAAAAGGCATCCCGTTTCGTGACGCACACGAGATTTCCGGAAAGTTGGTTGCTCATTGTATTGATCGCCATACGACTCTCGAGGCTTTGGATATTGTTACTTTTCAATCGTTTTCGAAATTAATAGAAAACGATATATTTGATGCTATTTCATTGGAGACCTGTGTCGGAAAACGAACCATTACCGGAGCCCCGGCCCCGGATACCGTCGACACAGAACTCAAACGTCTCGAATTGTTTTTGTGATTTCTTACTTCTCAATCAAAAAGGACTGTTTCAGCATTGTGAACAGTCCTTTTATGTTGCCTGCAAATTATTCGCAAATAATATGCGATACATTAATCATCAGAATCCCCGAAATCTGCAACAATTTCTTGTTCTTCTCTTTCCAACTCAGAAGCTTCTTCGCTAAGCCCCAACATTTGCAGGGCATCCACTTTTCCTTGAATCGCATCCTGATTTTGGGGCTCAATATCAATGGCTCGCTCAAACCATACCAGCGCCTCTTCAGGAAGTGATTGAAAGAGCAAATCATCTGCCCGCAAAATAATCGAACCGACATGATCCGGTTCGCTACTTAAAGAGCGATCTAATAGTATTCGCGCTTCATCATAATCGCCATTGCTGAAATGAATTACTGCCATGCTGTATATCAAATCAGTATAGTCCGGTGCAACAGCAAAAGCATTTTCCAAAAGCTCAAGGCTCTCTTCATCTTCTCCCAACATGTGCTTAGAATATGCAAGTTCATTGATAGCAAATACATTATCCGGTTCTATAGTCAGTGCTCGGGAGAACCATTTCACCGATGACTCAAAATCATCGTTCCGCGAATCCATCAGTCCGAGCAAAACATAGGCATCCGCAAAACCAGAATTTAGACGAAGCGTATTTTTGCAACAAGCTTTCGCCTCTTTGAAATATCCGGAGAGATAGTACAAATTTGCTAAATCGTGATGTAACAGCGGATTATTCGGTTCGATAGATATAGCTTTTTTTATTGTGTACATCGCATCATATTCTTGTCCTATCGCAGACAAAGATTTTGACTTGCCACGATAGGCATCAATCACAGTAGAATCTACTTCAATTGTACGATTAAATGCTGAAATTGCTTCATTGTAATCTCTTTTACCAAGACATGCATAGGCAAGTGCCAGATATGCCGGAGTAAACGTTTCATCAGAAGATATGGACATAAGAGCACTTCGCTCGGAGTCCACAAAGGCTTGTGCTTGAAAATGCAACTGTGACCTTAGAAAGTGAAAAACCTTGTCCGTCGGATGAGTGACTAATGACGAATCGCAAAGCTCTGCAGCTTCTTGATATTGATTGTTCTCAATGAGAAACTTAATCATCATTTTTGTGAATTCAACATCTTCAGGATGCCGCGAGATCAGCATTTTCAGCCACTCAATTGCATTTATCTTGAGTCCTTCGCCATCAAGATACGCTAACAGCTTGAGTTCGAAATAATTCGACTCGTCAATGATGTCGCTTCCTATACATATGGTCTCCCATTCTTCCGCAAGTACCATGGCTTTTCCATAAGCTTTGCGCTCGATTTGCTTTTCGATCTTTGCCCGATGCTCAAACCATTTTACAAAATTCGAATTGATTCCTCTCTGAAGCAAAATATTTCTATCACGTTTCATTATTCGAGAGGAAAACGCATCTGTTTTATCGAGCAAGACATACGCAAAAATACGAAATATCCTCGCCAATCTTCGAGAGAGTTGGATGTCGATATCTTGAAAATCACTTTTGACAATACGATGGTGCTCCGCACTCGAAATAATTTGATCAATTTCTTTCAAGAGCGATCCTGCCTGGTCCATCGAATTGAGATCAGATTTGCATAGTTTTTCAAGAAATAAAACCAGACGAAACATGTGTGGCCAAAATTTTTTATTTGCAATTTGTCCGGCAAGGTTTGTATTACGAGCGTCTTCGACAAGTTTAATAAACGACCCGGTTTGAACAAAAATCGGACTGAATTCTGCGGCACCGAAAAACGACCCTAAATGGCTCAGCAACATACGCATATGTATCGCAGCATGAACAAAGAAATAGGATTCATTTTCCACATCAAACGAGATATCTTTACCTTGACCTTCAAGTATCTTAATGGTCGATTGAATATAGAATTCCGAATTGAATTCGATTTGGTTTGGGTTCGTCATTTATACCTCTGATTAGTTTTTCATACTGTGAATCGGAGCAGGAATACGGCCGCCACGATCGATAAAAGCTTTGCAAGATGACGGATTGACGTGCATAATCGGCGCACTACCGAGCAAACCGCCAAAATGAACCATATCGCCAACGCCTTTTCCCGGAACCGGAATAACTCTGACCGCAGTCGTCTTGTTGTTAAATGTACCAATGGCCATTTCGTCAGCAATGATGCCCGAAATAATCTCAGCGGGTGTATCACCCGGAATCGCGACCATGTCAAGCCCAACTGAACAAACACAAGTCATCGCTTCCAACTTTTCCAAATTGATGGCACCACGCTTTGCAACGTCTATCATTCCTTCATCCTCGGATACAGGAATAAATGCTCCGGATAGACCCCCAACGAAAGAGGAAGCCATCGTACCGCCCTTTTTCACTGCATCATTAAGCATTGCAAGCGCTGCGGTAGTGCCCCATGCACCACAATCCTCAAGCCCGAATTCTTCGAGTATTCTGGCAATAGAATCACCAATCGCCGGTGTTGGCGCAAGTGACAAGTCAATAATTCCAAACGGAACATTAAGTCTTCTGGAAGCCTCTCGAGCAACCAACTCGCCGACTCGCGTAATTTTGAAAGCGGATTTTTTGATTGTCTCGGCGACAACCCCCAGATCTTGTCCACGGACAGTCTCAAGTGCGGATTTAATCACGCCGGGGCCGGAAATGCCGACATTAATTTCACATTCGGGTTCGCCGGGTCCTAGAAATGAGCCGGCCATGAACGGATTGTCTTCAGGAGCATTCGCGAACACAACTAATTTGGCACAACCAATGGCATCGCGATCTTTTGTTAATTCAGCAGTCTCCAATATAATACGCCCCATGGAACGCACAGCATCCATGTTGATGCCCGTTCTCGAGGATGCAAGATTAAGACTTGAACAAACGAAGTCGGTTTGTGCCAAACTCTCAGGGATAGATGCCATTAACTTCTCATCACTGTGTGTACAACCCTTATTGACCAGCGCCGAAAAACCACCAATGAAGTTAACGCCGCACGCTTTCGCGGCAGCATCCATAGCTTTCGCAAAACATACGTAGTTGTCTACCTTTGAAGCCGCAGCAATAATGGAAATTGGCGTGACCGATATTCGTTTATTAATAATCGGCACCTGGTAATCTTTGGATATTTGCTCGCCAACCGAAACCAGATTTTCAGCATATCGTGTAATTTTGTCGTAAATCTTTGTGCAGGCACGCTCCGGATTCTCATCAGCACAATCCATTAAATTAATGCCCATGGTAATCGTACGAACATCAAGATGTTGTTCCTGAAACATGCGAATGGTCTCAAGGACTTCTAAATCGGTAATCATTATTTTGTATCCTTTCAGGGATTAAATTCTGTGCATGATATTAAAAAGTTCTTTGAGTTGAACACGAATCGAAAGATTCCGGCTCTCTCCAACCTCGGTTAGAAGCTTTGACAAATCCTCAATATTAATCTTCGATGATGACAGGTCAATAATCATAATCATCGTGAAAATATCATCTAAAATGGTTTGAGTGATATCCTTAATATTAATGTCGTTATCCGCGAGAATTGTGCTAATCTTTGCTATTATACCGACTGCATCTGATCCGACAACTGTCATCACTGCGATATTCTTATCATTTGTACTCATGTCACTTGCCCTCCGCTAACAATATATTCTTCGCCGATTTTCGGCAATTCGAAATGCCAAATGCCTAATGCGGCCGCTTCCGCAACGGTATCCGAAACATCATAATAAGGAATTAGATGCGAAAGCACAACCCTCTTGCTGCCGGATTTGAGATAAATATCTCTCCACTCCGTTGGCGTAGAATGGAGCATCTTTTCTTTTCGATGTGATTCCAATGCGCCGGCGTCGACAATAAGCAGATTGGAATCGCGAACAAAATCAATAATCATCGGGTCATACGACGTGTCAGAAGTATATACAAATCTAGAACCAAAGTAATCCGCACGGACAGCATAACATTCGACCGGATGAATTGTTTTATAGAACGATACATGCAAATCTCCCCAATCAATTATCGTGTCTGAGCTGTATGTATGAAAAGAAAAATTGGGATCATTCTCGTATCGAACTCTGATTATTTGAGGTTCCGCAGGACAATAAACCGGAATAGAATGAATATCAAAACCATCCGCCTTCTTCATTTGCATTAAGTAGCCAAATACGCCGAGGTCACTGATGTGGTCTTGGTGCCAATGCGTTAATATGATGGCGTCAATGTTTTCGGGATCCATAATTCTGGTTAATTCCGATAATACGCCACTTCCGCAATCAATCAGAATATTGTGATTCTTAGTTTTTAACAGATAACCGGATGTTGGGCGCTTTGCAGCAGGAAACCCACCGGAATAGCCAAGAATTTGAACTCTCATCATGATGCCGGCCTCCATTCATTATTGATTTCTATTGTATCACTTACAAAGAATCATGAAAGAGTTGCTCAGCACATCTTAATCCGTCAACTGCAGATGACATAATCCCGCCTGCGTAGCCTGCGCCCTCACCACAAGGATACAACCCTTTACAGGATGGACTATGGAGTGACTCGTCACGAATTATTCGAACCGGTGAAGATGTTCTGGTCTCGACCGCCGTCAGAATTGCATCCGGATGGGAAAAACCACGCAATTTTGTGCCCATTTGAATAATCCCATCACGAAGTCCTTCATATATAACATTGGGGAAAAGGTCTTTAAGATTTGAGAAAGTCACACCGGGCAAAAATGATGGCTCTACTTCGCCAAATCGAGTGCTTTCAACGTCATTAATAAAATCTTCAACACGCTGAACAGGCGCATATCCGTTACTGCCTCCGAGCTCGAATGCACTTTTTTCTAATCTTTCTTGAAAATACATTCCGGCAAGAGCATCGTTCGAATCAAAATCTGCCAGAGATACCCCCACTAATATTGCGGCATTGGAGTTTACTGAATCTCTAAGATAGCAACTCATACCATTCGTAACGACTTGACCCGGCGTATCAGAAGCAGCTATAACATATCCACCGGGACACATGCAAAAAGTATAGGCAGACCGAAAAGGCTTGTGGTGCGAAACGAGTCTGTAGTCAGCGGCACCTAAGGCAGGATGTGTAGAATAAGGTCCGAATTGAGCTTGATTTATCCATGACTGAAGATGTTCTATTCGCAGGCCGACTGCAAAGGGTTTTGCTTGAATATCAATTCCGGACTCTCGGAGTGTTTTAAACGTATCTCTGGCGCTATGACCAATGGCTAATATTAAGTGGGAACACTCAATGACTTGCTCATCTTCTCCAGATACAGAACATACGTGGACAATTGAACTCAATAACGATTTGTTTTTATTAATGGATACTACTTTTCTGCCAAACATGAACCGGCCTCCGAGACGAATAATTTCATCACGAATTTTCGGAATAATAATTCTTAAACGATCTGTGCCGACATGCGGGTTATTTAGATAAAGTATTTCCGATGGCGCGCCGTACTCGACGAGCATGTTGAGAATTAGTGATCTTCGATAATCGGAAATTCCGGAATAGAGTTTGCCGTCAGAAAATGTGCCGGCGCCGCCCTCTCCAAACTGAATATTTGACGAAGGATTAATCGGCTGACCTCTCATATGATTATTAACGTCAACAACGCGTTTTTCTACCTCAAAACCTCGCTCAATAACAATGGGCTCCAGCCCTTTTTGAGCTAAATACAAGGCGGCAAAAATACCTGCCGGTCCGAAACCAACGATAACCGGGGATTTTTTAATAACGTTACGTATGTCGACGAGTTTATCATCATCGGGTACGATATTGTTGATATTATCTTGATGCCTGAGCAATTCGATTTTAATGCAAATCTTCAATTGGCTTTTTCGGCGGGCATCAATTGATTTCTTGACGATGCGGTAATCATTATCGGTTATATGTTTCCCGCTCTTTAAGACTTTGGAAACAGATGGTCCAAAATCTTTCTCTTGCTTATCGGGTTTATCGGGAAGCAAAGTGTATTCTTCCGGCGAGAATGATAAATCAATAATCTTAGCCATTTTTCTTACCTGACAAATATTCATTTATTCCGTCAGCAGCAATACAAGCTGAAGAAAAAGCCCATTGTAAATTATACCCGCCACAATCTCCGTCAATATCAAGCACTTCACCGGATGCAAAGAGGCCGGGCAAATAAATCGACATCATTGTCATCGGATCAAATTCAGATGTCAAGGCGCCACCGATTGTAACTTGAGCTTCTTTCAGCCCCATCGTACCTTCTACTTCTATTGAAGAATCTTTCATTCGTTCGGCAAGATTACCGATATGAATGTCCGTCAGACAAGAAATTGCTTCGGTTAGCGGCAGTTCTACTGCAGATTTAATTAATGCCGAAGCCAAGCGGTTTTGTACTAATCCGACAAGAATAGTGTCTATAGTACGGTTTGCGTTCTTAATTTTTCTGTTATGAAGCTCCTCGCAAATATCCGAAAGACTCCTGCCTGGCAAAAAATCGATATGCAGGTATAATCTTTTAGATTGATCGAGATTTTCATCAGATAAAATGCGGGAAATATGAGATGACAATTGCAGCGGGGCTGGTCCCGAAACGCCGTAATCCGTAAATAACAATTCTCCAAATTGCTTTCGGATACAATCTTTGTCCAAAAACAGAGATGCTTCTGCATGTAAACGAATACCTGACAGTTGTTTGACCCATTCACGTTTTGTTTTAATCTGTACAATTCCCGGCATTGAAGATAAGCAAGTATGCCCAAGTGAAGTTAGGATATCGTACCCATTGCCATCCGATCCGGTATGCGGGGCGCAAGCACCGCCGGTTGCAACCAAGACGGTTCTGCCTCTAATAGGCTCGCCTTTGTCAGTATGAATTATGAAAGAGCCCTTTTCAAAAAAAACAGATGATACCATCGTAGAACACAAAATATCGACACCCAAATCGGATAGGGTATATCTCAAACAATCTAATACACTACCTGAGTTTTGTGTGATAGGGTATATTCTTCCGAATTCATCCGTCATAGTGTGTAAATCAATTTGAAAAAACATGTCGCGAATGACCGATACGGAATACTTTCTTAGTGAAATATCAACAAATGATGGATCTAAACCATGATAATAATCAATTGAAGCGGCCACATTGGATAAGTTACATCTTCCGTTTCCCGTAATCAAAATCTTTTTCCCAAGCTTAGAATTTCTCTCAACTACAAGTACCGATGATTGGGGTCTGATTTTTTTCAAGTGTATCGCCGCGAACATTCCTGATGCGCCGCCGCCAATAATTATAGTATCCCACAAGCGAAAAGAATTAGGAGCAGACATCATTCTTCAGACTCCGCTTCAAGCATAACAATCGCTCTGGAATATTTACTCATATTCTCCTTTGAGCACCGGCAATGGCTTTGAACCATTTCACCGACAGCTATGATGTCACGAACGTCGCCTTCTAGCAGTTCAATTTCCATTTCGCAGATCGGCTCCTTTTTCTTGCCGACGATGATATCGCCATAATCTAATGCGATTTCAAAAATGCTGTTTCCATATCCACCAATCATGTGTGTTCTTGTAAACACGGTTTCGAAAAGACATATTAATTCATCATGTAATGCCGGCTCTAATACGGACTCCAAAATGGTTACCGGATCAGAGCCCAACGAAGCCTGCCCGAGGAAAAATGCAGGATCAAATTCATCTAGATTGCATTCACAGTTCCACTCAAATCTTTGATGTAGACCATCAGCATGCCCGGCTGAGGTTTTGACGGTATGTATGAATGCGTCATCTTCAACTTCGCGAACCCGAACAACTGCATTTCGTAAACGAAATTTGAAATCTTTGGTATCAAAATAGCGATTTCGAAGATGTAAGACTCCGGAATCGTCGGGCAAAAGAATTTCTTTAAACCATTGCTCGTCTACGACTGACATCAGAAGATCCTTGTGTTCAAATCTGAGTTTAAGTTCCGTTTCCACCTTAGTCCTCCAAAATACTCAAAAAGAAATTTCACGAACACCTGTAGCAGTTACAATAGTGGATTTCTTCTTATCTCTTAACGAGATGCGAATCACTTCTTCATCAATATTAAGAGATGTATCCACATTATGTTTTCGAACATTATAATACAGCAAACGATTGTCGACCGCAAAAAGAATATGATCGCCATAACTACTAAAGGCTTTAACTTGATTGCCAAGGTCTATCGTGTTCGTAATTTCTAATGAAGAGTTTAAGAAAGAAGCCTTATATGTTTGACCGATACCATCCGAATATACCACACAAATATTATCGTGAGCGGGCATGATATAGATGATATTGGCAAACTGAGTTTCGATGGGTTGAATGTTCTGGTCTATGACCGATTCTATTGACTCTATTCCGGCAACTAAAAATCGATCATTATCCAGCCAAACCATTTGAGGCATTATCGAAGCGGATTGAGGCGCATAATAAGCGTATTCATATATCGAATCTTTTGTTAGGTCGTCAGGAATGTAAAGCTGCTTGATGCTAGGCTTAATTTGCGATCTGTTCGTATCGACTAAACCAATATTTATCAAAGAATTGTCAGGAGAAAAGGATAAAGAAATGGGGTAACCCGATTCTCTGGAACTCCATTTCGCTACCAGATTGCCTGATCTGTCAATAATGCAAACCGAACCAAAAGAATCCTTCTCTTCTGCAATGATGGCTACCATTCCATTATCCGATACAGCAACGCATGATATTTTTGAATCTAAATAGTTCTGATAAATCGGACCATCTTTATTGAATAGAGCAAAAGCGAATCCACCCTGGTCGGCAACAACAAAATATGCACCCGACTGATCCAAAAAAGGAGCTTGCATGGAAACATCAATACTGAACGTCTCGTTTCCTGAGAGCGTGAGAAAACTGATACGGTTAGATGTCAGTTTCATCAATCCATCTTCAAAAGGGAATAGTCTCTGGGCCTCGGAAAAATCACAATCAAATCCGGCATCAGCACTTAGCGAGAGAGAATAGTCAACTCCCTTGGATGCGTCTTCATGTTCGCGCAGAAGATATACGAGAATTCCCGAGCAAATAACTAATAAAATCGAAAAAATTATAATCCACGGCAAAATCGGGTTGTTCTCGTTGCGAGGAAATGCTTGATTAGATTTTGACATATCGTCCTCTTTTTTTCTTCATTACATCATCATACTTGTGGCTGTATTGGGCGTCAAGTTGACCCTAAAACATATTTCATTGCGCCTTCAAGGCTATTCTCCGGTTGATAAGCTGAGTCAGAGGCAAGCAAGGTTCCGGTATTTATAGTTATTCCCGAAAAATTATCGTTGATGAACAAATACATTTCTCGATCGTTCTTAGCAGAAAAAGAATAATTAACTTGCGATCTGTCGCGAAGTGTAAAAGTCAGATAAGTTGAAATCTCCGAATTAGGTATTGAACTTGGATTATACCCACTAATACGAATACTACTTAATGCATTGAACAATATGTCAAATTTATACCTTCCGTCCTCTGTTAATGCTTTTAGACTAACGTAGTTTAGTGACGCGGAGGCACGATCCGATTCTATTGTCTCTGAATCCAATATGTCAATATCCAATCTGTATTTAAAGGAATCTGAGTAAAAATCCAATTGGGAAATATCAGGTGGCTTCATCTGAAACAGGTATGGCGAAAAGAAATTGACAGGATCTGAATCCAGGTTATCGAGCGACGAAGAAGATATCGTGAACGGAAAAACAAAGTCATCTGTCCTCCCGAAATATCCACCTTCAGGTCGCTTTGATAAATAAAACGTTCGAGAATCGCCCGAAGATTTGATTACGTTTATAGAGAATTCAGGATTGATTAAACCTATTGACGAAAGATCTGTGTCAATCGGTAAATAACTCTCCACCGAAGAATACATCAGAAATTGAAGAATATTCATCGAAAGCGAACCAGGGGCGAAGGAAAGCGGCTCAATGATCTGCCATGAATCCTGCAGAACACCATTTGAATCCACAGAGTGAATGGCTTCCATAGTAACCGCAAAATTATCTGAACGCCTTTGAAAAGAAACAGATTCAATTGTTGAATAATCGGCAGAAAGAAAAGTATTGGAAATAAGGGATCTTTCTTCTAAATAGAGCAACGCCAAATCAGAAGACCCAACTGCGTATACTTCATCTTTCCCGGCAATTTGCAGGTATTGCAAATCACCCATATTTGACTTCCCTCCAACTATGATCGTAACATGGCTATCTGAAGTATAAGCGATATCTATGAGAGCTAGTGGTTGGTTTAGTCCATATTGTTCAAAATCCGTCACATCAGTAATTGTCATCATCGGCGTAAGGCTAGTTGGAATCGCAAATAGCGTTGCTAATTGATTCTGATTTGTCCAATCAGGATCAATTGAATCATCTACCTTGGCCAGTGACAATTCCATATCAGAACTTGATGAGCCGATACGTTCAATTTTAAATTGACTCCCGTCAGAAAATGAGTATTCGACATATATTGGCATTTCTTCGTGCGAAATCAAAAAGCTTTGTTCTGAGAGCACTGTCGGTTTCTCAGGCAATAATAAGATGACAACAATGACTAAAAGCATCACTATGCTCAATATAGAAAGTATAAGTATATATTTGCTATTCCTCATGATACTTACTTGTTCTTTCGCTTAAGATAAACAATCATTCCGGAAAGAAGAAATGCAAGGGGAATAATGGACATCAGCATGACCGACCAATATGACTGTTCTCGGATCGTAGGCATCGGATTTAGTTGATAATTCGGAAAGGGTTTTGACCCTACTAAATCCGTTTGTTCTTCGCCATACATAAATTGCGTAACTTTTTTTATGAAGAGAGAATTGATATCATTAATCCCTGCTTCAGAAAGGTAATTGTCCGAAGTAAAATATGCAGTACCCATTACAAATAACTTTGCTTCACCATTTGATGTTGGTTTTGTTATATATAAAGCTATATTGCGAGCGCCCTCCTCAGATTGCACTTCTCCTTCAATTAATCTGGAATTAGGAGATGATGTAATCACGGCCGTAACTGTAGAAGAAGTATCCAAAGAATCTAGTATTTCCAGTCCACGAGAATAGCCGACAACAAGATTATCCGACTTTATGTCAGTAAATTCACGAACTATAGAACTTTTAAAAATGAATCTCTCCGAGACGTTAAAAAGATAATTGGAATTATACTCTGCAACAATAGAATTCGTAAATTTTACATTCATCTCTGCCATCAAAAGGTTGATATTATCGAATTTTGCTGAACTCGTACTGTAATCGAAAGAAAAGATAATTTTCCCGCCTCCCCTCAAATAATCAATCAAGATTTGAGCTTCTTTCGCAGAAATATCCTCTAGTGGAGCATTTACGAAAATTAACTGACAATCTTCGGGCACTGACTCTTTAAGATATAAATCTAGTTCTTCCGTCGCAAACCCCGAAAAACTTAATACTGTATCAAGCATCGTGTGAGAAGCTTCTCGGTGACCACTCAAAAAGTAAATTTTTCGCAGCTCTTTTGACTGAGCCATCTGAACTATCGTACCGGTAAACATAGGTTCGACATTATTATATAAAGGCAAATATGAATTTCTCATAACAATACAATCATCGGGATTAATGATACGGTAAGAGGCTCCTACCACAATAACATATGTACCGGGCAGAAAGGTTTCATTTCCGCTCGGATCAATTTCCAAATATATACCTGGGCGCAAACTTGGATCGATATATTCAACAGTGATTTTGCCGCCGGAATTCTTTTCATAATCTTCTAAGAGGGGAACGAAAAACTGATGTATGGATTGCGACAAATCATTTGGCTTATCAAAAAGACCGATGATTCGAACATCTTGATCCAGCGAACTAATTAATTCTTTCGAATAAGGCGTAAGCTTAGCCATCTGATTCGGCGACAAATCAACACGAATTCTGTCATCTGTTATAATCGAAAACAACACATTAAAAATGATAAGAAACGTAATCACGACTAATACGGATATAATCGAGTACCGTTTGATTGCTCTTGTTCTCTCGTCGCGAGAACTCAATCGTATAAGATGATCGGTATACATTTTCGCGATTTTTTTGCGAATATTCATTGCGACCTCCTGGCCTCCTATTTTTGACTCCAACGACGTTTTTCAATGACTCGATAAGTAATAAAAAGAAAAACAAAAATTATACTTATCGAAAAAATAATCGGTGAAAGCGTCACTATTCCTGCGTAATAACTGTCAAATTTTGAATATGGGTCAAACCAAAGAATAATCTTTTCGAGTCGGGAAGCAATTTTATATGTGTTTGCTGAACTCAACCCGAAAATGTTAAAAGAGCTCATAAAACTAAACGTGAAAGACTTAATTTGTCCGGCTAGAACAGGGATAAATTGAGAGAAAAAAATGACAGTCAGACAACTTATTGCCGAGATAATTTGATTCTCTGTAAGGGCCGAGGCAAGGATTCCTATCGACAAATATACGGAACCGATAAAGAAAAAAGAAACAAAAAAGCCAAATGTATCGGCTGTAATTGTTGCGCCAATGGAATAAGCAACAACTGCGTGAAATACAATAATGCAACAGATTATTGAGAATAATGCGAGTGCAGAAAAATATTTCGCGATGACGACCCTGTTCAGAGAAATTGGCGAAACATGCATTAATACATCTGTTCCATTTTTCTTCTCTTCAGACAACAACCTCATTGTAATGAGCGGGATAACTAAAAAAAGAGTGTTCTGTATAAAATATATCTCTTCAATAATGTTAACATAACCGTAACCAATGCCATTAGCTAAATAAAAACCACCAATTAAAGCAACAATACCTAATACGATATAACCAATCGGCGTCTTGAAATAACTTATAAAATCTCTTCGGAAATATGCGATCACTTTGACTGCCTCCCCTTTACCGGATCTGAATCAACTACTTTGAGATAAATATCCTCCATGCTCAACTCAGGAGATCGACATTCTATGATTGGTAATGCAAATTGACAAGCCATCTCAAATATCGCAACTCTTGGATCCGACTGTTCATCAGCTACCACTTCAAAATATTGCTCTTGCTCAACATTTCTCACTGGAAACACGCTGTTTATTCCGGGAATATTCTGGAGAAACGAATAAATATCAGGATTATCACTCTGAAATCCAACAACAATTTTATGTGGTCCATTAAGTCGCTTAGATAGATTTACCGGAGTATCTTCAGCAACAATTTTGCCGTTATTAATTATAACAACTCGATCGCACATAGCCTGAACTTCAGTCAAAATATGTGTACTAATTAAAATCGTACGTTTTCCGCGCAACGAATTAATCAGTGTTCTGATCTCAATTATTTGCCTCGGGTCCAAACCAATAGTCGGTTCGTCAAGAATAATGATAGGAGGATCACCAATCAAAGCTTGTGCTATACCAACTCGCTGACGATAACCTTTTGAAAGGTTCTTAATCATTCGGTTATTAACGTTAAGAATATTAACCATAGACATGACATTCGCTGCATGCTTTTTTCGAGATTTTGGCTCTACGCCCTTGATTCGACAAATGAAATCAAGATATTCCGAAACGGTCATGTCAAGAAACAGCGGGGGTAATTCAGGCAAATAACCGATGCATTTTTTCGCATCTAAAGGTTTTTCTAAAATATCGTATCCACCGACAGAAACTCGACCTGAAGTAGCAGACAAATATCCAGTCAGAATGTTCATAACCGTAGATTTACCAGCTCCGTTCGGACCGAGAAAGCCTAATATTTCACCCTGATTAACGTGGAAAGAGATGCTGTTTACTGCTTTTTTTTCACCATAATACTTGACAAGTTTACTTACTTCTATCATCAGATACGCTCCGCTTTTTCATTGAACAATTTACACACAAATGCGGTTCGGCCATCGGAAACGATACCGAAAACCAAATAAGACCCATCCATCTCTATGCATCTAACAGTCACTTTTTCTCCGAAACGAATCTCTGACATAAAGTGAACATCTATTGATAGAATATCATAACTTGTCAAATATTCATAATGCAAAGCGTCGAAACTCCATGCGATATATCGGGTGTTATTCACATGCAAATTACGATCTATTTCACTATAGTCCGCATGCTTTGTGATCTCTTTTCCGGAAGTCTCCATAAGAGATTTATCCGGTTTCGGTAAAGAGCGAATCTTTTCTTTTATCGCCTTTTCATCGTAGGAGTATGAACTAATAAATGAATTCAAAAAATCAGGTTTAATCGGACGATGCGAATTTTTGTCAGCTACGATCCAGGTAGAAGTTGCTACGCCAATCAGATGATTATCTTTGTCAAAAATTCGAAAATCACGAAAGAAAAAAATGCGATCTTTACCTCTTGACCAAGTCTCAATGGTTATATGGTCACCCCATGAAGGCATCGAATTCATTCGGACTGACATCTTAATCAACAACCAACACGAAGAATTGTCATCCATGAAAATTGAACCACAACCCATTATATGAGCACTAGAAGAAGCCGCTTCCTGAATCATACCGAGAAGCGCATGAAAATAGATTTTATCCTGAAAATCAACATCGGAGCTCGCTACATGAAAAGTATGCGTTGTGAAATAATCTTTCAAACAGCCTCCTACGACTTACAAAAAATTTCCGGGAGCTTCTTTTAGGCACTTTCGTCCAAAATACAAAATGCCTAAAGCAACCATAAAAAGTATCGATACGCCCGCTATACCACTTGCTGAACTGCCGGTCTTGGAAGATACAAATGCATATAGGAAAGGACCTAATACCGCAGCAAATTTTCCGAAAATGTCGAAGAAACCATAGTATTCATTTGACCGCTCGGGCGGAATCATTTTGCCAAAATAGGACCGAGACAAAGCCTGAATGCCTCCCTGAACTGTTCCAACCAAAAATGCCATTGTGAAAAACAGAACCTGAGAACGGTGAAGCGCAGAGGCATAATCCGCTGACGACTCGGGCACAGACTCAATTGAATATCCCATGTAAAAGCCAACGACACAAATAAAGACATACATAATCACAGCTGCGAATATCATCCGCAAAGAACCGACCTTTTTTGCAAATAAGCTGAATAACAATGTGCACGGCACCGCAACAATTTGAGTGACTAACAGAGCAACGATCATTAACGTTGTATTTAATCCGATGGTCGAACCATAAACCGTAGCCATGTGAATAACCGTGTTAACACCATCAATATAGAAAAAATACGCTAAAATAAAGATTAAAAGTGCCCTGTTTTTTATCAATGAACGAAATGTATGAGCGATGTTCGAAAAAGCAGACTTAATATAACCCTTTTTATCAACGAGCACGTAATGCTTCTGTTTAACATTTAGTAATATCGGAATACTGAATCCTGCCCACCATAATGCGGTAATGACCACAGCAATCTTAACACCAATCGGATTATCCATGCCAAAAAACATCATGAAAATAATCGAAATAATAAATGCTATCGTACTTCCACCGATATAACCGAGCGCAAATCCCCCGGAAGACACTGCGTCCATTCTCTCTTTAGTCGTAACATCAGTCAGAAACGAGTCATAAAAAAGATTGGCACCCGTAAATCCAATATACGAAACGACATAACCAACTAACATAAGTTTCCAATTATCTGTGACAGCCATTAATAAGGTAAAAGAAGCGCCTAAAAATATGAAGACCGCGAGAAGCTTCTTTTTCATTCCTCGAAAATCGGCAACAGCACCAAGCAGTGGCGCCAATACAGCTACAATTAATGTCGCAAGAGAAGTGCCATAACCCCAAAGCTGATCACCGCTCTGTCCGGCATTTTTTGCGACAGCCGCAAAATATATCGGAAAAATCGCCGCCATAATGTTTGTCGCATAGACAGAATTCGCCCAATCATAGAACATCCAAGAAACTTCTTGTACTTCAAGTTTGAGTCCTTTTTTTCTAATTCGCTCTTTAGTCTTCATTGCTCAACTCCGTTTCCTCAACATAGTGAACTTTTCGTGGATTATAACGACGAAAGACCTCAACAAAACGCGGATCGAAATCGATTATGATTAATTTGTCGACATTCTTCTGGCGAATACAAAAAAACCATAACGGTGAAGTACCGCTTCTCGAACTGTAATCGAATAGAGCGACATTCTTCTCTAATGCACTCACATAGTGATCAGAATCTACAGCGGCGGACAAAGAAAAATCTTTGCAACTTGCAGAAAACATACGCTTTCTCTTCGTTTTGGCTACTATTCGATCAATTGTAAATTCATCATTTACAATAGCATACTCAAATTCCGAGTCCACGGAACGAATCATTCGATAGGTTAAATATGCTAATCCAATTGTAATCGCTATGCTTATACCCAAAAAATTAACGCGAATGAGAAAGGTAATCGAATTCAAAAACACGGAAATCGTTATAAAAGAAAGAACTGACAGAATTTTGATAAAAAGTTCAAAAGGTCCATTTTTCCGAGCAACTATCTTTTCAATAAAAATATCTTTCATAAATACGATCCTTTTCATTTACTAAAATAATCATATCGCATTTTGGCACTAATTAAAACGGTGATCTGGCGGAGATAAAAAAAAGGCCGGCATCGCCGGCCTTAAGAAATTAATACATTCCGCCAGGATTAGGAGCAGCCGGTTCAGGTTCAGGTATATCTGAAACGACAGCTTCTGTTGTCAACAGTGTCGCAGCAACAGAGGCAGCATTCTGAAGCGCGTAACGAGTAACCTTTGCAGGATCAATAATGCCTGCAATATACATATCAACATATGCTTCTGCAAGAACATCAAAACCGGTTCCGATCGGTTGCTTCTTAATGTTTTCGACAATGACGCTACCGTCAAGACCGGCATTCGAAGCGATCTGACGAATGGGTTCCTCGAGAGCCTTGATAATTATGCGAATACCCGTTTGAACATCTCCGCTATGCTGAGGTAATAATGCTACGACATCCGGTAAAGCGTTAATATATGCCGTTCCGCCACCGGGTACAATTCCTTCTTCAACCGCTGCACGAGTCGCCGCAAGTGCATCTTCAATTCGAAGCTTCTTCTCTTTCATTTCGGTCTCGGTCGCGGCACCGACTTTAATAACCGCAACACCGCCGGAGAGCTTTGCCAAACGCTCTTGAAGCTTCTCTTTGTCAAAATCAGATGTAGTATCTTCAATCTGCTTGCGAATTTGTGCGACTCTCGACTTGATTTCATCTTGGTCACCGGCACCATCGACGATTATCGTATTATCTTTATCAATCTTAACTTGTCTGGCACGACCCAGTTGCTCAATGGTTGTTTCTTTAAGATCAAGACCCAAATCTTCTGTGATCACTTGACCGCCGGTAAGGATAGAAATATCTTGCAACATCGCTTTTCTTCTGTCACCAAATCCGGGAGCCTTGACAGCTACACAAGTAAATGTGCCGCGAAGCTTATTGACAATCAGCGTAGCGAGAGCTTCGCCTTCGACATCTTCTGCAATAATGAGAAGCTTCTTGCCGAGCTGAACCACTTTTTCGAGTAAAGGAAGAACGTCCTGAATACTGGTAATCTTCTTATCCGTAATCAAAATGTATGGATCATCCAAGACCGCTTCCATTTTGTCCATATCGGTGCACATATAAGAAGAGACATATCCGCGATCGAATTGCATACCTTCGACCACTTCAAGCTCTGTACCCATGGTCTTCGACTCTTCGACCGTAATAACACCATCAGAAGAGACCATTTCCATAGCTTTGGCGATTAACTCACCGACATAATCATCCGCCGCAGAAATCGCAGCAACACGAGCTATGTCCTTGGAACCGTCGACCTTTTTCGCTTCTCGAGCCAAAAAATCAACAGCAGTATCAACGGCAAGCTGTATACCCTTACGAAGGATGATTGGATTAGCTCCGGCAGCAACGTTCTTCATGCCCTCACGAATAATTGCCTGTGCCAAAAGTGTTGCTGTCGTAGTTCCGTCTCCGGCGACATCGTTCGTTTTCGACGCAACCTCTTTAACAAGTTGTGCTCCTGCATTTTCGAAACGATCCGCTAGTTCAATCTCTTTTGCGATTGTGACGCCGTCATTTGTAATTAGCGGGGCGCCATATTTTTTGTCAAGGACAACATTTCTTCCCTTCGGTCCAAGTGTAATCTTAACCGTATCCGCAACTTTATTAACGCCGATTTCAAGGGCGCGTCTTGCATCTTCGGCATATTTCAAATCCTTTGCCATGTCAAAACCTCCATGATTATTATTTTGATATCTTAGTCAACAATAGCCAGAATATCACTCTGACGAAGAATCATATAGTCAACACCGTCAATTTTGACTTCGGTGCCGGCATATTTACTAATCAATACCTTGTCATTGACCGCAACCGTCATTTTGACTTCCTTACCGTCAACCAGACCGCCAGGTCCAACTGCTACTATCTCTGCAACCTGCGGTTTTTCTTTGGCAGTTCCGGCTAATACAATGCCGCTCTTTGTGGTCTCAACTGCCTCAAGCATCTTGATTACTACTCTGTCACCTAATGGCTTAATCGTCATAGTAAATCCTCCTTTAGAATATTATTGTAGATTAGCACTCTCAGGCCAAGAGTGCCAGACAGTTATAAATATATGTTTATTCGTATTCAATGTCAAGTGGATATAATGCGAATATCTCCAATATCTCCAAGAGAACCCAAATCATTATTCACAATTCGGCGCATTCGGAATTGAATCTACAGGATCAAATGGTATTTGTTCTCCAAAAATAAATTCCTGGACCGTAGGAATCATGGCGTTCCAGTCGGGCCTTATGCTCCATTCCCCCGAGCGAATATCGCTATAAATGCCCTGATTTGAGCACCCTTCCAGAGGAAGCTGAAGATACTCAAAAGTTGGCTTTTCCATATTGCTTAGAAAAGAGAAAAAATACCATTCAATTTGGTCTTTATTAATATTTGTTGTAACGTGACTCGCCATGGTCTCGACTGTTGATAGCTGAGAACTTGCCGACAAAGTCATAAACTGATCTACCATGCTCTGAAGAATTTCCATTTGACGATTAGATCGAGCGAAGTCGCCGTTTCCTACCATACGAATTCTGGCATAAGCAACCGCTTGTCTACCGTTTAATTTTTGGCTGCCGGAATTATAAACTAAATACATATCTTCTGAATCACCTAAACGAAGATTTGCATCGCGAATTAATTCATTAAGGCCACCGGCAACATTCGTTCTTTCGCTCTCAGAAACATGTACATATACACCGCCGATTGCGTTGATAATTTTCTCCATGTGATAGAAATTTACGTAAGCATATTCGTCAATGTCCAGCCTTAATGTGGTTGAAATGACAGACAATAGTAATTCGGGACCGCCATACGACATCGCTGCGTTAATTTTCATAGGATCATCATGCCCCGGAACATAAACGTAAGAATCTCTGGCTATGGACGTAATTTTTATCGTAGAGTCATTTTCGTTAATTGACATGATAACGATGCAATCTGCTAAACTTCCGCTACCGCTTTCGGAATATCCTTTTGCGCGGCTGTCGATTCCGATCAGCAAAATGTTGTGTACGTAGCTATAATCCGGCAAAGGAAATTCAGTCGTCTCTGAATTGGTAACTTCAGAAAGAGAGACAACAGATCCTTGATCATCAATGATTGTTGGATTAGGATCAAGAGGTACATAGTTAACCTTGTTAAGCACACGTTCCTTGAATACATTAGCAAAGATTAAAGCGCCCAAACCAATACAAATAATCACAAGTAAGACAGAAATGATAATACGCTTCGTAATATTTCGCTTACTTATGCCGGGCTCGCGAACCATTGGTTTTGATTTCTTACCTTTAGATAAATTGTTTGCCATTATGACTCTGCCGATGTACCACCGGTCTTCCTTTCAAATAAATACTAATATCCCGTAGGGTTCATTTTCTGAAAACGCCAAGCATCTTCACACATTTGCTGAAGTGATAAAGTAGCTTTCCACCCCAGTTCTTTTTCAGCTTTAGAAGTAGAAGCAAATGAAGTAGCTATGTCTCCTTCGCGCTTACCCGCGAGACGACAGGGAATCTTTTTACCGGTAATATCTTCAAATATTTTAATGACTTCCAGGACAGAATGCGCGCTGCCGGTCCCCATGTTGTAAAGACTTACGCCGGTACTCTGGATTGCTTTCTCAAATGCAAGGACTTGTCCGCGTGCCAAATCCATCACATGGACATAATCCCGCTCTCCGGTACCGTCGCTTGTATTGTAATCGGCTCCATAAATCGGCAAATAATCAAGTCGACCGGACAACACTCGCATAACATAAGGAAAGAGACTGTTCGGTAGCCCTTGCGGGTCTTCGCCCACTCTTCCGGATGGATGTGCGCCGACCGGATTGAAATATCTCAATATGACAATAGACCAATCCGGATCAGAGTTATAAACGTCTTTCATCATTTGCTCTATCATCCATTTCGACCACCCATAAGGACTATAACATCGGCTCAGTTCACTGTCTTCCGAAAAAGGAAGAATGGCTTGTTCCCCGTACACCGCCGCAGAAGAAGAAAAAACCAGTTTTTTCACCATATGTCTTTGCATAACACGCATTAAAGAAATCGTGCTCATAAAATTCGACTTGTAATAATCAAGCGGAATCTGAACCGACTCTAAAACGGCTTTCTTTCCTGCAAAATGTAATACACAATGTATATTATGTCTCGAGAATATTTTCTCCATCTCTATCTCATCGCTAACATCATATGGATAAAAACAAGCCTTCTTGCCCGTTATTTCTTTTATTCGAGAAATAACCTCAAAACGACTGTTCGATAAATCGTCAACGATGATTACAGAATATCCCGCATTTAACAAAGCCACGCATGCATGCGAACCGACATAACCTGCTCCGCCGGTAACCAGAACATCAAACATGAATAACCTCCGCACTAAAGAGATTATGATGTTATCATAATCATCATAATAATAATACACCGTCAACCAGAAAATTAACAGAGAATCTTATCATTGGACATAATCGATACACTTTTCATTGTCTGGTGCCGATATAATGAATTCAATTATGTGGAAATGAGGTTATAGTATGACACACTCAAAATTTCTCTGGGGTGCTGCAACAGCATCAATCCAAATTGAAGGCGGCGCCTCTGCTAGAGGCTTATCGAATTGGGACGTTTTCTGCGAAACAAACGGGCGTGTTCATGCCGGTCATAGTGCTCTGATAGCAGCTGATCATTATAATCATCTCGAAGAAGATGTCGCTATGCTCAAGGAAATGGGTCTGAATGCTTATCGTTTTTCTGTGTCGTGGCCGAGGATTATGCCTGATGGCTTTGGTGCCGTTTCGGAAGAAGGACTGGCGTTTTATGACCGATTAATTAATTCATTACTCGATAATGGCATCGAGCCATACCTTACGATTTTCCATTGGGATCTGCCCTATTCTCTTCATCTAAAAGGAGGTTGGTTGAACCCTGATATTTCCGACTATATTTCTGACTATACGAAAGTCTTAGTCGACCGTTACTCGGATCGTGTCAAGCATTGGATCACACTTAACGAGCCACAGTGCTTTATCAATCTTTCTTATAGAACGGGGGAACACGCTCCCGGATATCACGTTTCAGATCGAGAATTAGCTTTGGCAGTTCACAATGCTCTTTTATCCCATGGTAAAATTTCACAGATCATCAAGGCTAATGCAAAATCAGCGCCCTCAATTACCTATACCCAAGCCATGCCGATGAGCAGTATTCCGCTCACGAATACCGAAAAAGACATTGAAGCTTCTCGAAAGCGGCAATTCAGTATCTCCTCAGATTTTGCCGGGACAATCAGTGTTTTCGCTGACCCGATATTTTTGGGTGCATATCCTGCCGAATATTTGACTCGATATGAATCCATTTTGCCGAAATTCGGACGAGATGATTTTAATATTATCTCGACTCCTATCGACTATCTGGGAGTTAATATTTATATGGGTGACTTCGTTACCGCTGGTCCGAACGGGGAACCGATTGTTGTCTCTCCCAAACCAGGCCATGCAAAGACCGCATACAACTGGCAAGTGCGCCCGGAATGTATGTATTGGGCAAATCGTTTTTGTTACGAGCGATACCAGAAACCCATCATCATTACCGAGAACGGTATGAGCGGAAACGACTGGATTCATCTGGACGGAAAAGTTCATGATTATGATCGAATCGACTATATCAACAGGTATCTTCTTGAACTCAATCGCGCAATGAAGGATGGTGTGGATATTCGAGGATATTTTCATTGGTCTTTACTCGATAATTTTGAATGGGCGAAAGGCTACTATGAACGTTTTGGCCTTGTTCACGTTGATTTTGAAAATGGAAATCGTACGATGAAAGATTCTGCGTATCATTTTGGGACAATTGCTAAAACAGATGGCAAGAGTATCGGTGCAGATTTCACTATATAAATAACTTGACTTTGTCGCTTATACCGCATTTTTCACTCATATTTGCATCTATATATTGATATAATGAGTATAGTCGACTAATTAATTAGAGCGAGGATCTCATGAGCAAATCCATATATATTGCAGATGACGACGCAAATATCAGAAATCTGGTACAGACTTTTTTGCAAAAAGAAGGCTATAATGTTCTCTCCTTTTCGGATGGGGATTCTTTGCTTAGAGCATTTAGCGCACAACCCTCTGATCTTGTAATACTTGACGTCATGATGCCCGGGCGTGATGGTTTTATTATTTGCAGTGATATTCGTTCGATGAGTCAAGTCCCGATTGTGATGTTGACAGCTCGAGACAGCGATGCAGACTACATTGCAGGTTTGTCACTCGGCAGTGACGATTATTTCACCAAGCCCTTTTCACCCATGAAGCTTGTATCAAAGGTAAAGGCAATTTTCAGAAGAATGGATTCTGCAGAATTATCAAGCGCAGAAACCGATTCGGACGGTCGTTTGGTCTATGAAGACATTACTATTATTCCAAAAACAAAAGATGCTTTTGCCGGATCTCTTGACTTGAAATTAACACCAAATGAATATGCGTTATTAACCTATTTGATTATGAATAAGGATCGCGCAGTATCTCGCACAGAGCTACTTGACAGGCTTTGGGGTTATGAATCCCTGGTTGAAACTCGTGTCGCCGACGATACAGTAAAGAGACTCAGGAAAAAAATCGAATCAACAAAAGTCAACATAAAGACCGTTTGGGGTTATGGTTTCAGACTTGTTGCCAGAGACCCCAACGAAAGAGATTGAATACTTGTTTAGCGGAGCAGATCAGAATTGATTAATAAAAAAAGAAGTCTCAGACTCGAAATCTTTTTTGCTTTTCTTATTGTGTTTGTCGTATCCTTTTCGACGTTTTTTGTCGCGTTTCGATTAGTTGTCGATCGATATATTCAGCAAGACGCAAGCAACAAAGTCATCGCAGCCCGACGAACTGTCAGAAGCATCTCTCGTTCATTTCGAGAATCCAATATGTATTTTCAAAGCACAATAAACCAAGAAATCGAATTGTCCAAGGTGGTATCCGGTGGTTCTGACGTCAATGTTGCTCTGATTAATGCGGCAGGAACTGTAGAATGGCCGGTTGCATCTGATTCATATAATAACGGTTACAAAGTCGCAAATCTCCTTGGTCTCGCAGAAGAACAAGGTATGGTTCTCGGGGACAGTACTTTGACAAAAGTATCATCCGACAGTCACGAATATATCATTTCCAGCATCTATGCTCCATCATTAATTTCATATGAGTCTGCATCAAGCGGCAATTATTATTTGATTTATTTAGATATTTCTCCTTATGTTACTTTTGCCAAAGAGCTCGATAGTATTCTTTATATTGCAATGACAGCCGCCGTATTCCTTTCGCTACTCTCTTCTTACATTCTGTCTGATAACTTAATCCGCTCCATTCATAAATTGATGCATTTTGCGAGCAAAATTGGCTCCGGTGATTTCAACTTGCGCGATCTGAACATGAAAACAAAAGAGTTGGACGACCTTGCAAATAACATGAATAAAATGGCCTATAAATTATCGCGTGCGGACATGGAGCAGAAGACTTTTTTCCAAAATGCTTCTCATGAGCTTAGAACACCTCTGATGTCCATTCAAGGTTACGCTGAAGGTCTCAAACTACAAATATTTGACGATCCCGAGCCAGCCTTGGACATTATTATTTCTGAATCAAAGCGCCTCACAAACATGGTTGAAAATCTGCTTAGCATTTCTCGACTCGACTTGGTCAATTCCGGTCTAAAAACAATTAATAAAACGGGTATCCTTCTACAAGAGTTAATTGATTCTGTCATAGAGAAAGTTAGGGGCACTATCCTATTCTCGAATAAGGAAATTTATCTCTCTGCTCCGGAAGAAGATCTTTATGTTTTCGGAAATGAAAACGACCTATTCAGAGCATTCGAAAATCTCCTTTCAAATGCAATCAGGCATGCCGAGAGTCGCATTGATGTATCAATTACAAAAGAAGGAAAACGAGTGGGAATATTGGTATCTGACGATGGGCCTGGTATTTCGGAAGATATTATTGACAAAGTATTTGATCGATTTGTTCAGGGCGAAGGGGGCAAACACGGCATCGGGTTAGCCTTAGTCCACGCAATTGTATCCAGCCATGATGGTTTTGTGTCCGCATCCAACAAGAAAAATCCCGAGAACGGCGCAATAATTACCGTTCAATTGCCTCTGTATTCACCAGAAAAGCATTCAAAAAAGACGGACCGGATAAAGAAATAACTTATTTGCATGAAGATAAGCCTTTATCGTCATTCATTATAAATCCATATTTAGACGTAATAACAAACTCAATTGAATGTGTTCAGCCTCTGGTCGCCGATAGACTCGTCTCTAAAGATGTATCTTCGGCAGGAACTGTACTATCTACTAATGTGGGACTTGTATCCCCTGCCACAGTACTTTCCGTATTATCTGTCGCAGGATTTGGGGGGGTATCCGTATTTGAAGAGCCCGATACATTTTGAATATCTTTATCCTTCGCACTAATCATTTCATCTGTTACAATCCCCTTTTGAAGCTGAATCGGCATATATTTTAATGCATCTACATTTTGGAAAAGATTCTTTTGAACCGATGAAAAAGGATCATTAGCAATCAAAGAACCAACATCAAATATGCTCATCGAAATAAATTGCACAGATGCAAATATGACAATAGAAATAATAACTATATGAAGAACGAGCATCAAGTTGACACCAACTTTTCCTGCCTCCGACAAGAAGGATGCGAATCCGGATGTCTTGGTCGACGAACGTGATGATGACGCTGACGACATAAGTAAATCCATCGTTCGGAATACGACTGAGTTAATTCTCTTGTGAACCTCGTTCTTTATGGTACTTTTAGTAAAATCATCAAGACTTCTTTGCGATATGACGACATGATCCGGAACGGGATATTTTTCAGAAAGTGACCTGACTCTCTCTTCCAGAATGTCTGCAAACACAAATACCGGATCTTCTTCTGAATGCATATTTCTTTGATGAAAAGCTTCAACAAAGGAATCTATCAGGACTAATTCCGTTCGTGTTGCATCCGCAAGCACACGATATGAGGATTTGTATGCTGATGGCGCATATGTGTCAATGAAAAGGTCAATATTGTCTCTGCCCAATGGCGCATTGCCGGAATTCATCTCCACACCCCCTCGCTGTCGTCTGAATCTGTATGATAATCAGAACCATCTGATTCCGAATAGAACGCATCGGAGTAATCAGTCGGTTCGTTATTGCTCGACTCCATCTCAAGAAAAGGGGCTTCATGTTCCGTGTTATGACCTTTGTTCTCAGAATAATAAATCAAGTTGACCAGCGGATGGTACATTAGTGCGAAGGATATAACTAATGAGACAATCAACAAAGGTAATCGAATATTTACTTCAAAAAACATCACTACTCCAAAAACTAATAAGCCAATTAAAAGACCAACATAGAAAGCTTTCTCTACAATCAGACGAGACATCGAGCGTTTGTCGCGACGAATCAACAATTGATATTTCTCTTGAAGGGCGAAATTATACAGACCGACAGATATTGCCAACAGGACGGTAACCGGAACTAATGCTTTCGCTGTCGGAAAAATAGCGAAACCAAAATATGCTGCAACTTGAACAATCGACGCGATAAATATGTTAGGTGTGTTAGGTGTATTACGGCCTGAAGATGACTTAATGAGAGTAAAGAACCGCGGAATGATAAAAGCAAAAAATGCGTAAAGCAAGTAATAAAATGATAAGGCAGCCAGAGATAATCCGACTCGTTTAATAAAAACCGGAACAAAACCGGCAAAAAATGCAAGCTGAATACCAAGTGCAACATACGTGCTGAATAAAAAAGATCCGGAGCGACGATTGGTCAAAGCATATAAAAAACTAGTCAGGTGCAACTGATTCTCTGAAGATGCAGGACAATGTTGAACAATAATCATCGATAAGACCGAAACTAGCAGAAGAAATGCTCCGCTTAATAAAAGAACCGCCGCTAGTCCAAAACGTTCATATATGACACCCGCAATAACTGCTCCAACTCCGGCACCATAAACATTGGAAGAAACTTGGGATTTGAGTAGCGAGAGATTATCATAATCCTGGTGCCCCAGTCTCCCTGCGTAAACGCGGTACTCTCGTTGAAAATAAAAAATCATGCCCTGAAAAAACGCAACCGGCGCAACAAATATCATGACTGCAACGGGATGATTAATCAAAACAACAATGACCAACAACAGAAAAGAGATGATTATTGATACCGCCATAGAAAATCTTGAAGTAAAGCGCTTGAATAAATATACTCTTAATGAATGCAGTCCGAAAAATCCAATACCGTACAAGAGCAGCGTAAGCGTTAGTGAAATCCACAGAAGCACCGGTTGATCGGATAATAATGGAGAGCGAAGGATATAACTCGATATGACCAGCGGAGGCATAATACAAGAGAGAGACGAAAAAAATGCAATTGAGCGACAACCATCATGTCCAAATCGAATTATTTTGGGCAAACGCTTGTCATGCCGCGCAAACGCAAGTGAAATTAATCGATAGGACTGAAAGTATAACAGAGTCAATGAGATAGATATTGCCATTAATGTGAAAATATAGGATAGCGAAAATCCGTTAACTGTACCGGAAAATTCACTTTCAGGAATCATTACTTCAAGTACGCCTGCGACACCACCTGAAGAAACGACGATGGGCGCAATAGCTACTCTATACGCAACACCATCCTCGGTGCGGGTTCCCATTCCGATTTTTTCGAGTTGATATGCCGCTAAATATTCCTTGCCGTCCACGTCAAGAGTTTCAGGCAATTCTTCGGAATGAATGGCCAACTGTTTTTCCTCTGATGAAGAAAAAACTCGGAGGAAAGAATTATGAGAATAGATGTATATATTCATCTCGTAATATTTGAATCCGCCTCTGGAATCGGCATACGGATAGTCCGGAAGAACCTGAGTCATGCCATGAGTTATCGGAACTCCGGATAGAGCAACGGCAGAAGAGGATGCCACTTCAAGCAATGCATTGGAGCGTTCTTCCTTCAATGCGGAAATGTATGCACTATTGACAACAGTTGACATAACAATGAGTGTCACTAGACTAACAACAAAACAATATACCAATTGCATCGACAAAGACTTAACTCCACGAGGTGGCTTTTGGAGGCTGGAAAGAAGAATATTATTCAACACCGGAACCTCCTTTGCGAGAACTGGTCGCCATTTTGAATACAAACGGAATAATGTATTGAAAAGAAAAGAAAATCAATGAAATAATGATAACGACTAATACAGTTTTTAATAAACCCAGCTCAATCTTACGCCCGTAATTATCTAGTTGTGAAAATTCGCCGTTAAGTTCAAATAAACCCCTCATGTTGCCTTGAGAGTCAACAATCGGAACAAATACGCTGCTGGTATTCTCTTCTTGAAACAGAGATATCTTATAATCCTTCGTCAGCCAATCCGAAACCTGCTTTCTTCTTGCCATCATTCTGTCGGGGTCCGTCTCATACATTACAATTAGTTCTCCGGTTGAGTAAGCATAAAGGCCATAATCTAAGGATGAGAAAGACTCTCGTTCTGATTTCTGAATCATAAGCCCCAAAATTGAGGAATACTTCTGTGATGCCGTCACGGGATCCATTGCGATTTCATCACCGCTCACGGATAACGATACGTTGGTTGCAATCGTCTTAAGCTTGTATTCATGTATTGCTCTATATTCTTTCTCAAACCCTAGCCGCATGTGATTAACTGCGAAAGAAACCGCCAACAATAACAGGACACCGGCAATCACTGCCAATACGACAATGCGAACGACATTACCTATACTGTTTATTGGTTTTTCAGATTGGGCATTATTTATCATAATTTAACATTCTCTCAAATCTCAAAGATGATAGAATTATACCGCTAATCCCTCGAAACATACAACAACGAATGCATTATTGATGATATTGAGTTTATGGAATACTTTCAATCCTCTTCCTCGGCATTGTTCATAAAAATAGAAGAGTATTGTATTTGTTCGTAATCATTAATTATTTCAAGAGTCTCTTCATCAAGCCCTTGAAGGTTAAAGTAGGCTTTCCCATCATGATCATAAATTACCAGTGCTGACATTCCCGCAATTTTCGTGTTTAAGACTCGTAAACACGCTCTTTGCGCCGGAGATTCTATGCCGGAAAGATCGAGAACTTTTTGCCCCAAGAAATTGGGACTTGTGGGACCCATTTCACCCGTCGGGATCGGATAATTCGCCCAGATAAAATATGGCGTTTCATAAAGAGGCAATGAATCTTGAATCGAAACCGATTTAATATCCATCCCTAACAAATCATCATAGAAACCATGATCCATCGTTGCCCAGTGATCTCCGAAGAAGACAATAATGGTCGGTTCATCAACGCTTCTAAAGTATTCAATTAGATACTTTAAGGCATCATCGGACTCACGAATTAAGGATAGGTAGTTTTCGGCATATGGGTAATCACTTTCCGGAAAACTATCAATCTGAACATCATAGATCTGGTTATCATATCTTTCGGAAAAATCCGCATGATTCTGCATGGTGACGCAGAATCCGAAAAACGGTTGTCCGTCCTCAGTAGCTTCGTACTCCTCAACAATCCTCTCAAATGCAGAATAATCACTGATAAACCTGCGAACTATATGTGGTTCGACGAAATCATCCTGAGAAATAAATGCATCAAAACCAAGCGACGGGTAAGCTTCATTGCGGTCCCACCATTCGGGATCAAACGGATGAATCGCAACCGTACGATACCCGTTCTCTTTATATAGTGTAGGCAACGAACTAAAATTTTCATTAAGATAGAAAGTGTAAACAGAAGATCCCGGCAATAAAGCAGCAACCGAGAACCCCGTTAAAAATTCAAATTCAGTATTACACGTCCCGCCACCGAAAATAGATACCTGTAAATTGCCATTCATAGTCTCTTCAAGAATAGAGTCATAATATGGCATTACATCCATATTGGTATCGATTTCGCGGATGGATCTAAAATCAGAATAAGATTCACTCATAATGCAAATAACATTGGGCTGAACATCATGCGATACAATGTTATTGTCAAGACCCATCTCATCTGCCAACTTGTCATACTTCAGCTCGATGTCTTCTGCCAGCTCCTGAGAATCAGAATCTTGGCCTTTGGGGCGCATATTATTGAGTTGCAAAAAGAAAGAAAGCATCGTACCGTTCTCCTGATAACTCTCAAGAGGCGGATACAAAGGGTATGATATGTCAAACCTCTGGTGCAGATTTCGATTTAAGATAAAACCGAACGACAGCATCAACGCGAATGCTATAGATACGACAAGTGCTGCTACACGGATTCTGATTTTTCGCATGGGTTTCTGATATGCCATACGTATAAGAATCAAGAGAAACGGAATCATGAAAAATGAAGCGATGTATTCTTTCGTGACATAAAAATCATATCCTGAAGATATTTTCGCTGCGATACCTGCCGAAAACACATCCCAAGGCATAAACGGATCACCACGCATAATAATCTTTGAATGATTGACATAAGCCACAATAAGTGACAAGAAACCCACAATGATAATCGCAATAGTTCCCCGACCCACAATTGCATAAATCAACAAATACAAAACAAATAGTATTGTCAATCCACCTAATAGTATAAGATACGTTCTTGGTTCAAACGGATAAAAGGTCTGTATCGAATGATCTCTGGATGCATTAAGTAATTCCACTTGTAATAAAACGAAAAACAGAATAACCGTTGAACGATATATTTCTGCGAAGATTCGCTTCACTCGAATTTTTTCGAAAAACAGAACACTCACAAACGCAAAATAGATAATAATATGAATAATTGCAATCGGAAATGAAAAAACATTATATGAGTACTTTGCATTTGGAACCCAAGCATGTCCACCGGGTACGTCCATCATAATATTATCGTTATCCCTGGAAAATATGTTTGTCTGATGCATCCTAAGTATTAAATTTGAGTTCGGCGAGAGCGTTACAACTTCAAGAAGCACTCGATACTTCTCTCCTTTATGAAGCTTCACATCATCTAAATCAACAGAAATATAGGGTCGCGTAGGATGATAGAGATAAAATTCTTTGCTTGCGACAACCTCATTATTCTCATCGATAATGTGTAATCTTGCCGCATCGTTCTGCGATAGGGTTGTTAAACTGATATCCTTATAATATCGAATAGATCCTAGTCGAGTTCTCGGTGCCGTAAAATAATAGTCTATCGTATCTGCTTGATTAACGTGTATTCCGGATGAAAATGAATTTTCATAATTCGAATATATATACTCTCGATTGAAATGCTTTATAAGAATCATACATACGACGAGCAAAAAAAACAAAGCAACATACTGATAGATTCTTCTTTGGATCAAAATCGAGTCGATTTTCTTTATCTTATCAATCAAGTTTTTTGCAAGAAACTTGAATTTTTTCCCAAACATATTATCACCGCCCAAGATTATCAGAAGAATTATATCATTGAATTATGAATAATGATTCATTCTATTCTTTACATGCGCTAAAATAGTTTTGATCATAGTGAATGTTCAGATTAAATGTTTTGGAGAAACGAGATTCAAGACTTTGTTTTAATATTATACGTAATTCGTCTTCTGTCAGAACGCTTTTAGAATCTGCCTCGTAATCAAATTCAACGTCAACAGAATTCTTGTTCTCTTGAAGGCGAAAGTCGTGAGTCGATAAATTCAAATTCATTGACTTGAATTGGTCGACTATAAATTGATAGACAGAATCCGTAAATGAATCACCGATAACGATTGGATCCATATGCAGAGTAATCGGAATGTTTAATTCGACAAGAACTCTTTTTTCTAGGTGATCAGAAGCCTGATGTGCAGACAATAGAGATATTTGAGAATCAAATTCCACGTGTGCAGATGCCATTTGTCTATATGGACCATAATCATGAACGATGATATCGTGAACGCCAAGCAACTTAGGATCACTCATTAATATTTCGCGGATACTTTCAATTGTATTAATGTCTGAAGGACTACCAATAATTGGAGTGACGGCATCTTTTGCCAATGAATAGCCGGTATAAATGACACCAATGGATACGATAACACCCATATATCCGTCTATTTGCAAATTGAAGATACGGAATAATAGTAATGACAGCATTGCAACGAATGTAATGAATGAATCCGATAGACTATCAAACGCCGCTGCGCGAAGGGAACTTGACTTGGTCAACCTAGCTTTTCGCCGATAAAAAATAAACAAGAAAATTTTCACGAAAATTGAAACAAACAATAAAAAAACGGCCGCCCAAGAGAAAACCATTACTTTTGGAGTTAATATTCGCTCAACAGAGTTTACTAAAAATTCAATGCCAATGACCATAATAATACAAGAAATAACCAGCGTGATGATGTACTCAATTCGAGCATGCCCAAAAGGATGCGCTTCATCAGCAGGCTTACCGGATAGACGGAATCCAAACAGATTTAAAACACCCGAAGCAGAGTCAGACAAACTGTTAACAGAGTCTGTGATTACAGATATGCTCCCGGATATTAATCCGGCGGTAATTTTTATAGCAAACAAAATCAAGTTAACGATTATGCCCAGAATACAAGTTCTGATTGCCTGCGCGTTTCTATTATCGGTCTCTGATTGAGAATTGTTTGTTTTATACATATTATCCCTTAATAATCAAATATAATCGGCGATTATGAAATAATTCACGAATTCTTATTATACCCTATAAATGTCGAATTGATTAGTCCCTTAGTCTAGACAGCATGAAAAATCAGGCAAAAAAAGGGCGCAGAATTGCGCTCTTTTTTTGACATAGAAAATGAGCAACTACTCGATGGTATAATCCATTTCTGATGTGTCAAAGTGTGATAATACCGCTGTACCGTCCGAAAACCATGAAAAATTGATCATAATATTGTCATCTAATGATGCACCATAATAGAAACCGGTATCATCTTCGGTTTCATATGAATTCGTCGTAAATCCGGCACTTTTTATAATTTTTAGATAATCTTCTGCTTCTCCTTTATTCATACCTTCGAGACTTATTATAGAAGTTCCCGTATCAGAGTATGAGTACACAACGACTCCGGGCGGCTCCGGAAGATTACTGAACAGTTCCATAGGATAAGGCAAAGCCTCTTTGCCGGATAACGTGACATTGGCTATATCTGTATCTCTGTCATCGTCATCATTGTCTTCGTCATCTTCGTCGTCTCTGTCGTCTTCACCGTCCTTGTCTTCGTCGTCCCTGTCGTCTTCGTCATCTCTGTCATCTTCGTCGTCTCTGTCGTCTTCGCCGTTCCTGTCGTCGTCTTCGTCATCTCTGTCATCTTCGTCGTCTCTGTCGTCTTCGTCGTCCCTGTCATCGTCTTCGTCGTCCCTGTCATCGTCTTCGTCGTCTCTATCATCTTCATCATCGTCATCTTCATCGTCGTCATCACGATCAGATTTTCTCTCGTCGCGATCATCATCGTCATCATTGGAATCAGAACACCCAAACACGGAAAAAGTCATGGCCATTGCAATTAGAACAATAAGAATAAAATTAAGTATTTTTTTCATAATGCCCTCCTGGAATTATTCCAAATAAATACAAGCAGAAATAATATGCGTGGCTGACTATAATTTCATAATATACGCATATTCACAATAATCAATTGTTATCTTAGATTTTTTTGTTATTTACGAGTATTCTGATTACTACAAAAAAACCGCAGAATGAAAAATCATCCTACGGTTTTTTATGGTTGCGGAGGCGGGACTCGAACCTCGCGACCTTCGGGTTATGAGCCCGACAAGCTACCAACTGCTCCACTCCGCGATATGATGCACCAACTAAGTCGAGTGGTGCTCGTGACCGGACTTGAACCGGTACGGGAACTACCCCGACGGATTTTAAGTCCGTTGCGTCTGCCGATTCCGCCACACGAGCTCGCTCCGGTTATGTGCTTAGCAATTGTAGCATTCAAAACTAATGATGTCAAACGCAAATTTATCAGGTCGCTATATGCTTCCATAATACTCGAGTACATCTTTTATATACATTTCAGCATGGTCTCGCAATTAGAAATTTCTGTGTTGGTATATAACTTATTTTATGGTATTGTATTTTCATAGAAAATTCCGTCATTTTCGGAGGTGTGTTCATGCTCAGAGGTTCATTTAATTCCGATAACGACCCGAATCAGGATCGTCTAATTCATTCAAATAACGACGAAGATTGGGGTACAGATGATGAAGAAGTCGAAAGCTCTTCTGTGTTTTCGACGTTTTACAAGAAAACCCTTTCGAAGAAATCCGATGATACTCCAAAGTTATTTTCTGCAATTTCAGATGAAGACGTCACATCTGAAACTGATGCAAATAATGATTCCGATTCAAACTCTTCCGCATTGCGATCTATTCCATATACCGCTGGGGATGAAGCTCCGGATTCTTCTTCATCAGAAGGCGACAAAGAGTTATCTGAAGAGTCAGCGTTTCCTTTATTTATTTCATTTAAGGCAAATGATCCGAATAGAAGCATAAGCGATGCATTAAGAGAGAAAAAAGACGAATTGCAACCTTTAGAAGACCAATCCGATGTCCTTGAAGACGATTTTCTGGACGATTATCATTATGAGATGCCTGAAATCGAGATTCCTTCCATTCAAGCCGGCAATTCAAATTCCGGATACTCTGATTTTGATGATGATTTTGATGATCCTTTTAACATACCTTTAGACGATATTTCTGTTCCGATTTTTAAACCGGTATCTCAAGATTCTATCATTGAAGCTGCTACCCAAGAAGAAATGATGATTAATGCTGATCCGGATCTGTCCGTTCCGGATACTCAAAATCTTCCAACCGAAGAACCTTCCGCGGAAGATGATTTAATTTTGGATGATGTCATATTGGACTCCACACCTTTGAGCGATGACATTGATACATCATTCGCAATCGATAATTCGAATACTAATCTCGGATTCGTCCCGGGTAATGATTCTGAATCCACGTCCTCTGATTCTGCCGATTTCTCAGAAGATCCTGTTGCGACTCCTTCATTATCTGATAACGAAAAGCCCGAAGTTGAGGTTAATAATGTCGATTCAATTGTCTCGGACGATACTATGTCTTCTCCGATGCCTGTTGAGGAAACGACGGACCAGAATCTATTCGATAATGCCCTCTATGTTGATAGCTTTATGGATGATGATTCACTCACTGCTGAACCGCAAGAAACAGATGATTCCGAATTTTATACTGATGTTATCGCAGAGGACAATACTGTCGAAACACTTCCTGAATCCAGTAATTCATATTTGGATAATTCATTGTTGTCAGGATTTCAAAATGATGATGAATTCGACAATGCAAACGAATCGCCTGAGAATATTTCGAACTCCCTCATAACAGATGATGCTGAATCACAAACTCCAGTCAACGAAAGCGCTGATTCTTTAAGCCAAGACGCTATCAGCAAGCCTATTTCGACAGATACCGAAGACATTCCGGTTGCAGAGGCTTTGCAAGATGAAGGTTTTCCCGTATTCAAAGTTGCGAAATCTCACGCCGATGAAGACCGTGGCGCAACTCTTGATATCCCGGATATTTCACCTTTGACAACACAGCTTGAGCCCACCGAAAGACCGGGAAGAAATTACTCAAGTCGTTCAGAGAAAAAAGCTGAAGCACGCGCCAATTCCTCTTCTACTACCTCATCCGCAACGACTGCTTCAGAAAGAAGAAGTACAGCTGCTTCAAGAGCAGAACGTGCTACTACTTCTGATTCGACTTCTCGTCCGGGAACCAGCCGCTATTCTGCTGCACAGCAAATGGGCACGGTTGCTCCTTTACCTCCACGTATCTCAAAAAAGAAGAAGCGTTCTTTCAATTACAAGGCTCTTCTTATTTTCTTATTAATAGTTAGCTTAATTGTTGTCATATGGCAGTTATGGAGATTCTTGGATCTCGGAACATTTTTCAAAAACTCTTTCTCGGGAGGAAAAGAGACCATCAGTTCAACATATCAGCCGGTTGATTCTTCATCCGCTTCGACCCCTACGACAGAGGATTCTGTTGTAGCTCCTACTTCCGAAACTACGACGGTTGCGCCGACTCCTGTCCCAACAAAAGAAGCAACGCCTACACCGGCTCCTACTGCTACGCCTACACCTTCACCATCTCCTACGCCTACACCCGTTCCTACCCCCTCGCCAACACCATCTGTCACTTTAGAAATAACTCGTTTTTCAACTTATGTATCCGACGGAAAGACAGACAATACGATTGCATTCTTTAATCTGAATTTCGATAATTCTGGTGGGAAAGAATCTTCATTTAATGCATCGATCAAGCAATTTACGCTAACTTACGACACTTCGGTAACAATAACAGACGTTCAGAGTGATTACTTCACATTTGTTCCCAAAGAAGGATCAAAGAATGTTTTCATTGCAACACCGAACAGTGACGAGATTATCCCCAAGAAAGGCGATGTCGAAGTTGGCATTACGGCTACTTCATCCGGCGATAAAGTGGGATCCTTTAAAGTGGTTTACTATATCGAGTATAATAAGTAAAATCATAATTCAATAACAAAGGGGGCTGTCTCATTTGACTTTATAAGTCTTTTGAGACAGCCCCTAAAAGTTTTATCGAAATCGTTATTTATTTTTCGGCCTTCATACCCGACAAAAATGCATTAATAAAAGCGTCGATATTACCGTCCATGACTCGTTGGACATCAGATTCCTCGTAACCGGTTCTGTGATCTTTGACCATCGTGTATGGGCAAAATACATACGAGCGAATCTGACTACCCCAGGCAATCTCCAACTGATTACCCTTTAAATCCTCAATTTTTTCCATATGAGCAGCTTGCGCCAATGCGAATAATTTGGCTTTAAGCATATTCATAGCCGTTTCTTTGTTTTGAACTTGAGAGCGCTCTGATTGACATGCAACAACACATCCCGTCGGAATATGAGTTAATCGAATTGCCGAATCCGTCTTGTTGACGTGTTGACCTCCTTTTCCCGAAGAACGATAAGTGTCTATGCGAAGATCCGTAGGATCAATCTTTATCTCAATCGAATTGTCTAATTCAGGAATTACCTCACACGAAGCGAAAGAAGTATGACGTCGCCCTGAAGAATCAAACGGAGATATTCGCACGAGACGGTGTACGCCAATTTCTGAACGCAAATACCCATAAGCATTATCGCCGATGACGTGAATCGAAACACTCTTCGTACCCGCTTCGTCTCCATCTTGATAATCAAGAATTTTTGTCTCGAACTCGTGCGCTTCTGCCCATCTCATGTACATTCTGTACAACATTTCAGCCCAATCTTGGGCTTCTGTTCCCCCTGCACCCGCATGAAGCGTAAGTGTCGCATTGTTGCCGTCGTACTGTCCCGTAAACAATGTCTGCAAACGCATACTTTCGTATTCCTGAGAAAATGATTTGAAGCCATCCAGAACTTCTTCAAAAACATTATCATCGTCTTCCTCTGCACCAAGCTCACAGAGAACCAGAATCTCTTCTCGAAGATTTACAAGACTATAATATCGTTCAACTTGTTTTTGCATTCTGCGAATTCTGGTTTGAATTTCTTGAGCACGAGCAACATCATCCCAAAACCCGGGCTCTTGAGCTCGAGCCTCCAGTTCGGAGACTTGATTGGATACTGTCTCAATATTTAGGGCAGTCTTAAGAACTTCAAGAGGTGTGTCCATCTCTTGAAGCTGTATGCGAATAGAGTCGAAATCATTCATGTTGAACACCCTTTATTGTATTTAATTCTTGGATAAATTCACGGAGTCGCCTCATGGCCTCAGTGATGTTTTGCATAGAAGCAGCATAACTTATACGAACATGCCCTTGTCCGCATTCTCCGAATGCAGTACCCGGAACGATTGCAACCTTTTTTTCCATAAGAAAACGTTCGCAGAATTCTTCTGATGTTAGACCTGTAGATTTGATTGAAGGAAAAGCATAAAACGCACCCATCGGCTCAAAACAATCAAGTCCTGCTTTACTGAGTCCATTAAGAATCACTCGACGACGACGATTGTACTCACTTTGCATTTCTGCGATATCTTTATCCCCATTGAGACAAGCCTCAATAATTGCATACTGTGAGGTTGTAGGAGAACACATAATGCAATATTGGTGAATCTTGTTCATAGCCGCAATGATCGGCTTCGGGCCTGCTGCATAACCAATGCGCCACCCTGTCATCGCAAGCGATTTAGAAAAGCCATTGACGACAATACAACGATCGTGAACTTCAGCAAATGACGAAATGGATACAGACGGTTCCGGTCCATATGACAATTCAGAATATAACTCATCCGACAATATATACACATGAGGGTATTTCTTTAGCACATCGACAATCCCGGATAGTTCTTGACGATCCATCACCGCACCGGTCGGGTTACAAGGATAGCCAAGAATCATGTATTTTGTTTTGGGTGATATTGCTTTCTCCAAATCCTCGGGTTTTAGCTTAAAATCATCTTCCGGTCGAGTGGAAATAACAACAGGAATGCCCCCCGCCAAAGATACAGTCGCTTTATACGCGACAAAACAAGGCTCGATGATAATCACTTCATCTCCGGGATTAATTAACGCTCTCGCCGCTATATCCAGTGCCTCACTACCGCCGACGGTAACAACAATCTGATCATTAGGATTGTATTGTAATGCGAATTTGCGCTTCAAATAGTCCGCGATAGCTTGTCTGACCTGAATGTAGCCTTGATTCGGCGAATAATGTGTATGACCCACTTCAAGTGAATAAATTCCTGCTTCACGAATGGCCCAAGGCGTAACAAAGTCGGGCTCGCCAATCGAAAGCGAAATGACTTCACCCTTCATTTCATTCGCGAGATCAAAAAATTTACGAATAGCCGAAGGTGGTAAAGCTTGCACTACAGAAGATAAAGAATTCGGAAGTTCACTCATATAAATACTCCGTCAAATGATATTAAAGAATAATAGTTTCGCGATTGTCTTCGGGTTTTGAATCAAAAACAATGCCATTACTCTTGTACTTTTTTAGAATGAAATGTGTTGAAGTTGATAGTACTCCTTCAATTGGCGCGACTTTATCCGAAATAAACGAAGCGACTTCTCTCAGAGTAGAATCTTCAATAATCAACATGAGGTCAAAACCACCGGACATTAAATAGCACGATGTCACTTGAGGATATCTGAATAACTGGCAGGCAATCTGATCAAAGCCTTTATTGCGCTGAGGCGTTATTCTTATCTCTATCATTGCCGTAACAGATTCTCTCTGAGTTTTACTCCAATTAATTACCGTTGAATACCCGAGAATGATATTCTCCGCATGCAATTGATCAAGTTCATGGATAATTTCGGCCTCTTCGGCACCTAACATCACAGCCAATTCCTGTGAAGATATTCTGGCGTTACGCTCTAAAATATGAAGTAATTCAAGACGATCAAACATAAATAACCTCCCGGACAGGTTTTCAAAATATTGTATCACATATGTGAACTCAAAACATAGCAAATCTCGAGGCTATTCAACTTTGTGCTATTCAACTTTGAGCAAATCTTTCCACTTCTCAGCAAAAATGCTCGGAACAACAAATTCGCCGATAACCCCGGAACGATAATATTTTCCATGATAATCGCTCCCGCCCGAGAGGAGCAAATTGTGACTGAAGCTAAACCTGCTAATAATAATTTTATCTTCATCAGAATGTGTCGGGTGATTGTATTCAACACCGAGTAATCCTTGCTCTGCCAAACGCGGAATGATTTCATAATTATCGTTATGTCCCGGATGCGCAAGAACCGGAATCGCTCCTGAATCAACGATCGCTTTTAGAACTTCCGAGGTATCCGGGTAGTTTTTGGGGAAATAACAGGCTTTACCCTTAGCAAAATGCTCCCGGTGAAACTGCCTGTATTCTGCCAAAGATAGACGTCCCGTGTTACGAATCGCTTCCATAATATGTCTTTTGAAGATTTGTCCGGTTAATGTTGATTGAAGTACTGTCTGATAATCAATCCCAAACCCTAAAGCACTCAAACAGTCGATCTGTCGACCCGCAATTTCATTGCGCATCTGAACCGTTTTATCAATGATGTTTCTAAGATTTTCCGAAATAAATGACTCACCTTCCGGCCAGTAAGCCAGAAGATGAGCCTTTTTACTTGTATAATAATCTCTGGTCGAGAGTTCCACCGCTCGAATGAGCTTTAGCCCTAACTGTTCAGAAAGATTTTGATACTGTAGCGAACATTCTCCAATCCAGAAATCCGTATCGTGATCAGCAAAAGCAAATACGTTTATACTTTTGTCTTTTAGAATGCGCATCACATGCTCCGGTGAATCAGATCCATCAGAATAGATGCTGTGAAGATGTAAATCCATCTGACTCTCGAACATTAGATTCTGGAAACACCGGAGTCACGGGCAGCTTGTGCAACAGCCGCTGCAACTGCTTTACCTACTCGAGGATCGAACGCATCCGGAATGATATATTCTGCACCTAATTCTTCATCAGATACCAACCCTGCAATTGCATATGCAGCTGCAAGCTTCATGCTGTCGTTAATATCGGAAGCACGAACATCAAGTGTACCTCTGAAAATCCCCGGGAAAGCAAGGACGTTGTTGATCTGGTTGGGGAAGTCAGAACGGCCGGTAGCCATAACAGCAACACCTGCTTTATGTGCTTCTTCGGGGAGAATTTCCGGGACCGGATTAGCACAAGCAAATACGATTGGCTGGTCAGCCATTGTCGCTACCATTTCTGCTGTCAAAACACCGGGAGCCGAAACACCGATGAAAACATCTGCACCCTTAAGAACATCTGCCAGCGAGCCCTTCTTCATCTTACGATTCGTGATCAGAGCCATCTCAATCTTAGCATCATTTAAGTTATCTCTTCCCTCAAAGATTGCACCGGTACGATCACACAATACAACATCACTTAATCCGCATGAAATCAAAAGCTTGGTGATGGCTATCGCTGCAGCACCCGCGCCATTGACTACAACGGATACGTCTTCAATTTTCTTGTTAACGATTCGCAATGCATTAACCAAACCTGCAAGAGTAACCACAGCAGTACCGTGTTGATCATCATGAAAGATCGGAATATCGCATATCTCTTTAAGTCTTTTCTCAATTTCAAAACAACGCGGAGCCGAGATATCTTCCAAGTTGATGCCGCCGAACGAGCCCGCTAACAAAGCGACCGTATTCACGATATCATCAACTTCTTTGGAACGAATACACAAAGGGAAAGCATCGACATCGCCAAAAGCTTTGAACAATGCACACTTACCTTCCATAACCGGCATTCCGGCTTCCGGTCCGATATCTCCTAAACCCAGAACCGCTGTACCATCAGTAACAACCGCAACGAGATTATGGCGACGGGTATATTTGTACGATAGTTCGACATCTTTTGAAATCTCTAAGCAAGGCTCAGCAACACCGGGGGTATAGGCAATTGAAAGTTCCTCTTTAGTACCGACAGGAGCAGTGGCGATTACTTCAATTTTGCCCTTCCACTCTGTATGTTTCTCAATAGCAGTTTTTTTAACGTCCATGGTATCTCCTCCAAATAAATAATCAGCCTAAACAATAATATTAGAAAAACGAAATAAAAACAATGTATGTGCAAGATAAAAGACAAAAAGAGCACTGAAAAATGTCAATATTAACTTCTATTCGTCTTATCCGTGCTCTTTTGGCTGAGCCGTCACTAACTGATACATTACGCCAACATTTCTGGCAATCGCCAGCAACATATAAGCTTCCAAAAAGGCCACAATTAGTGCAAATCCCTTCGACTCGATTTCTAAAACCAACGAAAACAAGAACGTCACAAAATAATTAAGGGAACTCAGCATCATTAGATTAAAAAATATCGAAAATTTGTAGCCTTGCGTTATTGATCCACTCCGAATCATAGATTCAAACCCCGGCATTTTCCGGTCATAAATGAGCGCAGGAGCAAAATAAAAGATAGGAAGAATGAGCAAAACGACAAACGGCAACGTGGCAATAATGAAAAATAAAGGTGTAATAAACAAGAACATAATGAATATAATCGAAGGGATTCTCTTGCAAGTTTCAATGAGAATCTTCTTTGGAGAGTCGAATTTGTCGTTTAGTACATATAGACCGGTATATAACATAGCAAAAAATAAGGATAGTAATTGATACCCTAATCCCGAGGCAAGATAAAGTATATGTCCTACAGTAATAGGAGGCATTGAGTTATTATCGACACTCGAATATATACTATCTCCTTGCTCGAGAATCTTCTCTCCCCAATTGAGCAGTTCAGAAAAGTCCGAATTACCGACCGGGAAAAAAATGGGCAAAACAGACAAAATAAAAATGGCAATAAATAGAACCCTCGCGGCCCAACGGGCCTTGAGAGTATCTATCTTTAATGATTCAAACCGAAAACCGGTGTAATGCCAAAACATTATATATCCTACTCGACAGATGCAATCGTCAAGTCTTCACAAACCTGCCCGTTCACAAGATGTTCTGCCACAATTCTCTTGGCCTTGTTGGAATCAACTTTGATGTAAGTCGTCTTAGTTCCTTCAGCATCAATGACTTCAACCATGGGCTCATATTTGCATAGTCCGAGGCAACCTGTCATGGTAACGTTGATGTCTGACACCCCGCGAAGCTTCAGTTCTTCAACCAAAGTATTCATTACAGGACGGGCTCCTGCAGCAATACCACAAGTTGCCATGCCGACGACAACGCGAATGCCTGACTGATTGCGAGCGGACATAGCCTCCTTAGCCTGTGCCTTAATTTTTGCGAGTTCTTCCAAAGATTTCATGTGTTTATCCTCCTAAAATTGAATTCTGCTGTTCGTTGATGTAGTCAATTAAAAACATATATACATCAGGATTTGATAATGGTAAACCATCTAGTTGTTGCTTTATCAATCTTGTATCAATTGTGCTTTCGCCATTAGTCTGCGAAGCAAACAACAATACAAAATCCCGATCTTCGTAAGATGACCACACCGGAGCCATGCTATCACCTATACGTCCAATCGGCAAGCGATCGATAGATGAATTTACAAATGCTGCCTCGACCCTTGTGCCCTCGCCTTTAACAGATTCAATGGAAAAATATCCGCCCGTAAGCTCACATAATTCCTTAAGCAAAGGAATGCCGAGTCCGACCTTTCGAGTCGTTCGTGTCGTCGAAAAAGGATCTGTCACTGTCTTGAGAAACACGTCGTCCATGCCGACTCCGTCATCTGCAATAATCACTCGGAGCAAATCACTATCTTCTTGAATGATAACAGAAATATGCATGAGTTTAGCATTAGCGGCAATCGAATTTGTCAAGATATCCAGAATATGCAAAGACAAATCTCTCAAAGCCGTCCTCCGATTAGCTTGCTACACAAGCATGCACGTTTCTCTAACCTCGGTAATTATATCACTGATGCGATTGTTCTCGCAATGAAACTACAAAATCTTTAGCGCCAAAACCACTGCGAAAATGGCTTGGAAACTCATATCCGAAGCCCGGATCAGCTATCATGGTCAGATTGTGGGCATCTGAATTGGAAACAAAAATGTAAGCGTCCATATCCGGGTGCTTTTCTATCATTTGAGCAGCAGTTGTTCGTGGACTGATTTCCAGTATCTTGCCGGAAAATTCCGGAGGAATCGCACCCAGACTCGAAAGCATACTGTAGGAGTCTCGATCAATGTGCGCCGGAACAACAACACCACCGAAACTCAGGACTGTTTTTGTCAGTTCTTCTGACGACAAATAACTGGAAACACTCAATAGATAATCATATTCGCCAACCAGATTATCAAGTGAATTAAAGATTAGCTGATGCCCGAAAATATCCGGTTTGTTAGGCAAAATAATTCTATTTTTCTCATAGACGTCTTCAAAAGCCAACGATGACTCAATATCCGGAAAATATGCAAGCAAGTGAAATCCTTCAGCACACTCCATTTCCATTCCCGGAATGACAATCGGAGGCTTTTTTCCTTCTGATCTCAATCGATATTCAATATCCTTTGCCGCACGAACATTGCGGCAACTGCCATGGTCTGTTATGGCTATCACATCAAGACAATTAAGCATCGCCATCATAACGATATTGCCTGGTGTCATGTCATCTTCGGCACAAGGTGACAACGCGGAATGAATATGAAGGTCACACGATAGAATCATCTTAATCCTCTGACGAACTGTTGAAAAGATTATGAAGTGCACATGCGGCCATAAATGAATTCATCGGTGTCGAGCAAATGACCACACGTTCCTCTTTGGCCTTAACAATAACGTTCGGATCAATCTGTCCTTCGCATTCAGTAATTACTACCATAGGACAATCCGAAAGCGTTGCAACAGCGATAACATTCAAACTATTAAGAATTGTAAACCAACAAGCTGTGGCCTCAAGCTTGGATATAACCCAACTCAGCATATCACAGCAGTAACCCGTGCTAACCTCCCTATTATCGTAAATATCGGTTATCAAGTTAAGACTCAGAGCACTTATCACTTCTTCGACCTTAAGCGGGTGATTTATTTGATATGCCATGTCTATTTGTCTCCTTTTCGTAAAATTATGCAGTCAGAAAAATCAGCTCGCCCCTGGACAATATCTTCTGCCATTGCCGCGCAAGAAGGCGCGCCACAAGCACCACAATCCAACCCGGGGAGTATCGATAACAACTGATCAATCTGATCATATTTGCTCATTGCCTGAACAATATCATCGGAGAGTTGCATTGCTTTATTATCCGGAAGTTCTTCAGACCATTTCTTAGAAAAAATCTTGTCCTGATCGATACAGTCTTGTGCCGATTCCGGAATTTTTTCGAAGGCGATTTCACGTAATCTTGATGTCGCGGTAAAGCGATTCATTACGGTCATCGGGCCGCCGACACAACCTCCAAAACACGCAAACGGTTCCACAAAAGATATGCCTTCAAGATGTTCGGATTCAATCTCGTTGAGAATATCCATGACGTTTTTGATACCGTCTACAGTCAAAAACTGACTGACACCTACAGACTCAGATTCCCCACCGATAGCTGCACAAGATAAATACACAGATTCTGAACATCTAATTGTCGAATCATGCCCGACGGCTTCTCCAACATTGATATCTTCTATAGTACGAACGATTCTTGAATAAACTTCGTGAACCGAGATGACTAAATCTACTGATGATTTTGCAATGCCCAAAGGGAAAGCTTTCTGAGTATTTCGAGCAGGACACGGAGAAAAATAGACCACTCTAATCAACGACGCGTCTATCCCATCTGCTTCAAGCTCTTGTCTGGCAAAAGACGCGACAGATTCCATGGGCGGCACAAGCTGAATGAGTCTTGGAATGATTGTACGGTACTTCATCTGTATGAGTCGAACAACAACGGGACAAGTGGAGGAAACCAACGGAAGAATGTCCATGGTCTCGTCCGAACTTAAATGTGATGTCGCTTCCCCTGCTTCGAGGATTTGAGCTTTTATAGAATCCAAATATGAAGCATATGCAATTGATTCTTCATATACGTAATCAAACCCAAGACTTTTTACGGCCGCAAGAACCGCAAAACGTGAAACAGGTCGAGCAAACTGTGTATATAAAACCGGTGACACAACCGCGACGACTTTAAGCTTTTTCCTGTTTTGGAATACGGCCTCATAATTATCCGTTTTTGCATATTTTGCATGATACGGACAAATTCTGATGCATTCTGAGCAGTCGATGCATCTTATGTCATCGATAACCGCTTTACCGTCTCGGACTCGAATCGCTTCCGTCGGGCAACCCTTAATGCAATTTGTACACCCAACACATAGGTCGGGTATGATTGAAACGCTGTGCAATCTATCCACTTCGAAAACCTCTAGTTGAAATGAACGGTCATTGTTACGGTGGTACCCACTGCGGGCTTTGAGTCTATGTTTAAGGAATCTACATTTTTCTTTATGTTTGGAAGGCCCATACCTGCACCAAAACCCATTTCGCGAGCAGTATCGGGAGCCGTAGAAAATCCGGCAACCATTGCCTGATCAATATCCGGAATTCCGGGTCCCTGATCGATAATCTCAATCTTGACTTCCGTCGGTGATACAGAAACAACAGCAACGCCTCCGCCGCCATGAATGACAGCATTAATCTCTGCTTCATACATAGCAATTGCTGCACGCTTAACATTCGCCGGAGAAACACCAAGACGCATCAAAGATTTCTTCATTGAACTTGAAGCTTCTCCTGCATGTGTAAAGTCATTCGCCCGTATTTGATATTCTCTGATTAAGGGTTCTATACTTCTTCCTCCTTCCCACGTATACCGGCTCTGAACAATACGCCACAACTGGTAAATAGAGAATATGGTGTGGAAAGAAGAGTAATCCCCTTCTCTTTCGCCAAATCACACATATTGGTATCAGGAACTTTGCCGCGAACAAATACAACCACCTTCACATCCAGCATTTCTGCAGTACGTATCGTTTGCGGGTTGACAAGCCCCGTGAGCATCATTTGGTTGGTTGTTCCAGCAAACGCCATCACATCGCTCATTAAATCTGAACCGCATGCGACCAGTATTTCTAACTCAACGTCGTCAGAATCCACCAAGATTTCTGAATTGAGCAAAGATGCGATCTCGTTAATTCTCATATATTTGCCTCCGTATATTGACATAATCATGTCATCTTTGAAATGACTCATTGACATAATAACATGAAAACGCCAATCTCATATGTTAGATATTCTACAAATTGTTGTATCTTATATATTTTGACGATAGACTAGTGACATCCATTTTCCGAGCGTATAGACTAACAGACAGTATGTAGAGAAGCATAGACGTGGTATAATGTCTTTGATTTTTACTGAAAGGCTGGCAGCATTATGAGACCATTTCAAATCTATCCCGACCTCCTATACGTCATTCCGGTTTCTACGCACAATGAAGATCAACTAACTCAAATCTTAGATGCCAACCCCCATATTCAGTTTGTCTCTTTTGTCGGCATAGATCTTGCCGGAAATGATACGGATGAGAAAATTCCTATCTCAAACTTCCTAAGCAACATCAAAGGCTATCTGAGCGGACATGCCGTCCAAACCGATGGTTCTTCCGTTGTCCTCCCCGGCATAGCTACGCTGAACGATGGCCAGGTCGATTTTGAGACCGATACGGATGTGAATTGGTTTGTCGATTACAATTATGAGCATATTTGTCCGAACACCAATTTACCGATCGGAACGTTGCGCATCCCATCCTTTTTGGTTCATAACGGAAATCGAGTATGTTCCAGATCTATCCTCAAGCGCGCGGTCGATAGATTTTCAACTGTCATTATGGATACGCTTAGGGCCTATCCCCATGTCGCCGCAGATATTGGCTTTGCTCCTGAAGACGTCGATCATGTTGAATTGTTAGTGGCAACCGAACTCGAATTCTGGGTCAGTTCGCCGGATGAGACAATCAGCGCCCAGCTATTAAGTATTTCCGAGAGTTTAAAGGAGCAATATTGGAAGCGCACCAAGGGCGTTGTCCGAACTGCTTTGGAGCAATCGATTCTTCTTCTTAAACTCTATGGTTTTGATCCTGAAATGGCCCACAAGGAGGTTGGCGGCGTAAAGGCTCAGCTTTCCGGAAAAGGGGAATTCCACAACATAATGGAGCAGCTTGAGGTCGATTGGAAATATTCAACGGCTCTTCAATCTGCGGATTATGAACTATTGGCACGTATTTTCATTAAAGAAGTATTCCGTATGCACGGACTTGATGTTAGTTTTTCGGCGAAACCTTTGCATGGTGTGGCCGGCAGCGGTGAGCACACACACATCAACGCTGTTGCCTATCTGAAGAATGGTAAGAAAGTTAATTTGTTCAGTCCGGGAAATATGAAAAAAGACTTTCTCAGCATTATCGGATGGGGCGCTCTTATGGGATTCATGAAGCATTATTCTCTGATCAACCCATTTATTTCCGTGACTTCGGACGCGTTTCTTCGACTTCAGCCTGGTTTTGAGGCTCCGACTCATCCGGTTGTTTCACTGGGCAGAGATATCTCGGTTCCTTCGAGAAATCGCACCGTCCTCATCGGATTAATTCGAAACATGGAGTCCCCTTCCCAAACAAGAATGGAAATTCGATCTCCAAATCCACACACCAATACTTATCTTTGCTTAGCTGCAACATACCAATGCATGCTGGAGGGTATTGAATATGCCGCATCTTCTAAAAGAGATACCTCTTCTCTTGAAAAAGAGTTTTGCAAGCCATACGGGGAAAAAGGCGATTATCTCGAGCAGAATCGTTTGTACAGATCCGAGGATGATATCTTTGTTCACTATTCTGCTGAAGAGCGCGATACACTTTTCGGAAAACCGCCGTCAACGGTATATGATTCTCTTCGCACATTACTTCGCGATGATTACTTGATTCCCGTCTTATGTGCCGGCGGCGTCTTCAGCGATCGATTGATTGCTTCGTATACTCATGCGATGCTGGATCGTTGGCAGATGGAGTTAGCCGATCGAATTATTCCGGATAACCTCTCACGAATTCGCCGAATTGACCCTTGTCATGACGAAGACAGCGAGTATGATGTCCTTCTTTGGAAAGACATCCAAAGTATCAAATTACGTCTTGCAAAGGATACTTCCGAATACGTCAGTATTTTCAAGGAGATTCGTCTCGCTATTGATGCAAAAAATCTGAAAGAACTTTCTCGCCTGCAGCAACTCATGAATGCGTTGCAGACAGAACTCATTACACTTTATTCTGAGTATTTACTGAATCAGATTTAATCCATTATCACATCGCAAAAAGGGGCTGTCTCTCAACTTTCGTTTTGAGACAGCCCTTTTGGTTGAACCATTATTAATTATATACTCTGATTAATGCGATGAATTCTTTGATTTGAGATGTCGCTTCGGCAAGCATTTTTTCTGTAAGTGTGCCTTCCTGTCCGACGACGAGTGCTGTTTCATTACGAACAGCTGAAACTACAGGTTTAATCTGCATATTGGGAAATAGACTTCGATACTTGTTTATGTCTACATCACCTTTTAATCGAATCAGAGCTTTTACGTGCATCTCTTCAAAAGGTTTTACAACCGTTTGCTGAGGATGCGTCCAGGACATAATATGCGCATTTTTTGACTGGTGCAATGCTGCATCAAGCACATCAGCAACAACTGCCGATGCAGTCGCAAGTTTTCCTGCACCCTTTCCGTAAAACATGGACGGTCCAAGTGCATTCCCGTCAACGGCGATTGCGTTAAACACACCATCTGCAACAGATATTGGTTCCGATCGATCGAGCAAATGCGGTGCCACAATTATCTCGCAAGATCCTTCTTTATAGCTCTTATATATAGCCAAAAGCTTTATTTTCGCTCCAAGCGCTCGTGCATAGGACATGTCTTCAGAGCTAATATTCTTAATACCCTCAGTATGAATCTGATCCGGGTCAATATATATACCATTCATCGCGATGCTGGAAAGAATCGCAATTTTTCGTTGTGCATCAATACCGTCTATATCTGCAGAGGGATTGCTCTCCGCATAACCTTTTAATTGCGCTCGCGATAGTGCAGCGGAAAAATCCATATCGGAGGACTCCATTTGCGTCAGAATATAGTTCGTAGTACCATTGACAATACCTGCAATTTTCGTAATACGATTGGCTGCCAAACAACGATGAAGCGGACGAATAATCGGAATGCCTCCTCCAACTGCTGCTTCGAAAAAATAAGCACAATGGTTATCTTTTGCTAATTGTAGGAGTTCAACACCATGTGTAGCGACCAATTCTTTATTAGATGTCACAACGCTTTTTCCCTGCTTGAGCGCCCGAGATGTAAATTCGTATGCAATCCCTACTCCACCGATGGTCTCAACGACCACAGAGATGTCTGAATCATCAAAGAACTCTTCAGAATCCTTGGTCAATAATCCGGAAAAGGGACCTTCTTCAAAATCGCGGACATCCAAGATTTTTTTCACTTGAATGGGTTGTTCAAGATGTCTTTCAAGTTTTTCGCGATTCATTGCAATGACTTCGGCAACGCCCGAACCCACAACACCAAACCCAAGTATTCCGATATTTATCATATAAATTCCTCCAGGACAATTATTCTCTGGCCATAATACGACATGATCTGACGCCGGGAATCTTCTGAACATCCGTGACCAACAAATCTATTGAACGCGTCATACGGTCGGTTTCCATTGAAATGGAAATATCCGCTAACCCATTAATCGGGATATTCTGATTAATCGTCAGAATATTTCCTTTGGCGAATGCAATACTCTGAATGATACCGGCGAGTATGCCGGGAAAATTCTCTACAGAAACGGTCAAAGTAACAATTTTGCCCTTACTGGTCTCGTAGAACGGCATAATCGAGTCCTTGTACTTGTAATAGGCGCTTCTGGAAATGCCGATCACCTGTACCGCTTCATTGATTGAACGAGCTTTCCCGGAGTTAAGAAGTCGCTTGACTTGCATTACTTTTACAAAAACCTCTGGGAGTATGTCAGAACGAACCAAAAAATATTCTTCATTCTTAGGCATAATTACCTCCATCAGAACAGAGAAAAAATGTCCACGCTTCGTGAACATTTGTCTTTATTGGAACTATACCATTATGATGAGAATTTATCAAGTCTAAAGTCATCGAGTTTGCCAAGAAGTGACTATTTGTTTTCTGTCTCCAATAGTTGAAGTAAATGATATAGCGCACGCCCGCGATGACTAATCATATTTTTCTCAGTATCACTGATTTCAGCAGTCGTCTTTCTCAGTTCCGGAATATAAAATATGGGATCATAACCAAATCCCTTACGCCCACGAGGAGTTGCCAGCAATACACCGTCAACACGACCTTCAGCAATGACTTCTTTGCCATTACTATCAATATATACAATCGCGCAAACGAATTGTGCGGTTCTGTTATCTTCCGGGACACCATCCAATAAACGGTTAATTTCTATAAACTTCTCTTCGTACGTAGAATCTTTTCCGAAAAATCGCGCTGAATATATGCCCGGAGCACCATTCAATGCGTCTATGCACAAGCCGGAGTCATCTGCCAATACATGACCTCCGATGAGTTCATGGATGGCTCTGGCTTTAATCCGTGCATTATCGACAAATGTGCTTCCATTTTCTTCAATATCCATGTCTATACCGGCATCTTTCATGCCGAGAACGCAAAAATGCGAGCCAAGTATGGCGGATATTTCTTCAAGTTTCCCATTGTTATTTGTAGCGACTATTAGCCTTTCCATCGTAAACCTCATCATCTTTTTTGCTGAAAATCGAATTAAATTATGAGACGGGTTAATTCAAAGGACACGCCACCCTTGAGGATAAAGATTTTTAAGCATGCCGTTTTGGTGTTGTACAAAGCCGAGAGGAAGTCCTTCAACGGCAACAACAAGATAACATTTGTCATCAAGATATTCTTTTTCGGAATCTGAAAGAAATAAAGTCTCACCCTTTAGATAGCGTAATAATCGGGTATCATCATAGTCCATATTCAAAAATCTTGATGTACGAATCATATTCTGACTCAACGTGAGAGCTAATGAGTGCGACGGATTGAAATACAATCCATTGGTCGTCTTCTTGATATCTCCGGGAAACAGACCTAATTTTACAATCTTCAATTGACGATATAAATCAACCGGTTGATTGTGAATTCTAAAACCCTCACCGAATATTTTGAAGTCACGTTGTGAACGATCCGAAAAGATTCTGTATTCTGATTCTTGTAGCAAGTCTTTCATGAATTCAAGGTATGCTTCTCGCATTTCATGTTGCGACTTAGTCAAACGCGTCGAGCCGGGGTCTCTTTCTTTGCCTCGTCTGGCATGTATCTCATTCGAAAGACTATGGTTATCCGATTCCGCAGAACATCTACACTTGGTCTTTTCGAGTCTCACGCAAAAGTGACCGTCGCCGCGATGCAAATGAGGCCATATTCTCATACTGCCGGGCAACGTACCGGAAGCGTTGTGCCAGACGGATGGAATTTGAGAAGAAAGATCAACAACAACGTATTCCTGATGTTTTTCTATGAATGAAGAAATCATTTTCTCATTCTCAATTTCCGAAAAAGTACAAGTTGAATAGACAATAACACCACCGGGCTTTAGCATCGCATCAGCGTATTCGAGAATCTCCTCTTGAATTTGTGCTGTCGAATTTGGACCGTATTTTAGCCAAGAAGCTGTAGCATTGGGATCTCTCCTAAACATACCCTCTCCTGAGCAAGGCGCATCAATAAGAATTTTGTCAAAGAACGAAGTAAAGGCATTCTTGAGATTGCTCGGATTTTCATTGAGAATAACCGCATTTGTAATGCCAAAACGCTCAATGTTTCGCATCAGAGCTTTGGCTCGTTGGTTACTGATTTCGTTAGCAACCAACAAACCGTCCGGTCCGATCTGCTCGGCAATCGCTGTTGCTTTTCCGCCCGGCGCCGCGCACATATCGAGAATATAGTCGCCCTCTTCTGCCATAAGCACACGAGCAGGCAACATCGCGCTCGGTTCTTGAATATAGATAGCTCCGGCATGAAAGAGCGGATCATTTCCACTTACAGCACCGGATATATAATAACCGGACGGATTCCACGGAATTGGATCAAGAAGTAGCTTTTGCTTTTCGGGCTCATCAGCTTGATTCGAAATTTTCGACCCTCTTCGGACAAGTGATACCATTCGAATATCATCAGAAGGTTTGATTTTAAGTCGATTGAGACGAATTCCCCGCTCAGACTCAAGATCAAAACTTTCGAAAAAACCCGTTTTCGGAATCTCGGGATGCGAATTAAAATAGGAATTAATACTGTCCAAAAAAGACTGAGGCAGATTCATAACTGTAAAAACTCCGCTGCACGATAAGCAATCCGCTTAATAACGCCAGACTCAAATGGCGACTCCAAACCAGATTTACTCAGCAAATCCAAAAACATGCTATTGCCGCCTTCTTTGCAAAGCAAATCATATACTCTCATCGCTTCAGCAGGATTTGATCTTGACTTATCCCAAAGTTGTAAAGATACGACTTGAGCCAGACAATAATCAATATAGTAGAACGGATCGGTAAAGATGTGTCCTTTTTTTACCCACGCCGCTCCTGACGCATAAAACGATTGACCATCATAATCCAGAAAAGGCTGGTATTTCTCTTCCAGACGCTTCCAAGTATCATGTCTCTGTTCATGCGTCATATTCGGAGAAGCATAAATCTCATGTTGGAACTCATCAACCATACATCCATAAGGAATAAACAGTAGCGATCGAGTCATGTGTAAGTCGCGAACATCCGAAGCACGATCACCGAAAAACAGTTCAAGATGAGGATATGTCAGGTATTCCAAAGCCGTCGAATGAATCTCACAAGTCTCAAGCGTCGGCGAAAGGCATTCAATAAACGGTGATGCATCGGCACTTCTAAGCGAAGCATATGCATGCCCCGACTCATGAATAAGTGTCGTCACATCCTCAGCCGTGCCGTTTGCATTCATGAGAATAAATGGAATCGCATAATCCAAAAGAGTCACACAATAACCACCGGTTGCTTTGCTCGGACGCGAAACCAGATCCATAAAACCATATTCTCTTAGTATATCGAAGAAACTCGGAGTTTTTCCCATAAGGGCGCTAAACATTTCACCCGTCTTCTCAGGATAATCTTCCATCCTGATGATTGGTTTTGGATTGCCCTTCGGAAAAAGTACCGGCAAATCGTAATATTTTAGAGCATCAACACCCAAGCGTTCTTTTTGCAATCTTCTGATTTCTGATGTCATCGGTACAATATATTTACACACCATTTCTCGAAAAGAAGCAACCATTTCGGGTGTATAATCGTATCTTTCCATACGCTTATATCCGAGTGCAACAAAATTCTCGAAGCCAAGTTTTTCAGCGATCTTAGTTCTTGTTTCAACAAGTCGACTAAAAATATCGTTAAACCGGTCTAGTTCTGACTCAAAGAAGTTTGCCGCCTCCTCTTGGGCACTCTTCCGAATTTCTCGGTGACCAGACTCAAAATATGGCTCCATCATCGATAAATTCAGCAGTTTATCGTGAAAACTGATTTGAGCCTGTGCCATGATCTGGTCGTAATCATTTTCGAGGGAACTCTCAAGCGACAACAATTCTACCACGGTGCTGTTGATGGTTTCTTTTTGTGTCTGTGCTTTACGAAAAATCATTTCTCCGAAACGATCCTTAAGCGCATCAATATCTTCCATATGTAACAAAACACTATATACCATCGAAGAGAGTTCGCTTACAATCGGCTCATTCTCTTCAAAAAAATCCTGCTCAAGTCTAAAGTACTCATCTTGAGTATTTTGATCAAAACGTATATTGCATAATGCCTCAGCGGTATAGAATCCGCTTAGAGAATGTTGAAACTCCGCCAATGCAGCATCAACCAAAGAAATATCCTTTGATGTCATGAGTCGAAGACGCGTCCGTAATGCGCACTCTCTAATATCATCAACAGAAGGACGCCTATATTGAAGGTCTTGGTATTTTGGCATCTGCATGACATCTTCCCCACTTGTAACGCAACTACATTCTCTCTACGACATCGATACCCAATAAATACGTGCCGGTCTTAATGGCCGTACAGACCGCTTCACATATAGCCAGACGAGCACTGCGAAGTCTGTCGTCCGAATCCCTGAGGATACTTGAATTATTATAGAAGCGATTAAATGCACGCGCAATTCTTGATACCTGTCTGGAGAGCATAAACGGTTCATTGCTTGAAGCCGCTTTTTCAATCGCATCCGGCAAATCAGAAAGAAGCTTCAAAAGAGCAAATTCTTCATCCGACTTCAATAGAGACAATGCGTCATCGAAAGCATTTGAAGAAGATATTCCCTGATCCATCGCTTTTCTCAAAATCGAACGCGTCCGAGCGTATGTATATATAAGATAGGGTGCCGAATCACCTTCAAAGTCCAACATCTCTTCCCAAGAAAACACAATATCCCGTTCACGACCGGACTTGAGATAAGTGTATATTACTGAACCAATGCCGACCTTATTGGCTATATCAAGAATTTCATCTTCTGACATATCGGTCTGTCGTAATTCTGCATTTGACCTAATGATATCAAGCGTCTTCGCAATACTCTCGTTGAGCAGATCTTCCAATACAACGATATTACCTTCACGTGTAGAAAACTTCATGTTCTTAAATTTGACCAGACCAAAACCCACATGCTCGCAATTTTTTGCGTAATCTGCCCCGGCTTTATCCAGTACTGCAAATACCTGTTGAAAATGAAGCGATTGTGGTAATCCTACAACGTATATGTTCTTATAAAAATTGTAATGTTCATGTCTGAACATCGCTGCTGCAAGATCTCTAGAAGCATAAATTGTAGTACCATCTGACTTAACGACAAGACAAGGAGGCAACTTGTATTCATCAAGCATAACTACCCGAGCGCCATCGCTATCGATGAGCAGGTCTTTCTCTTCTAAAAAAGAAATGACACCGGGAATTCTATCACTGTAGTCGCTCTCACCTTTATAACTGTCAAAAGTAACACCCATTCGATCATAAACCTTTGCAAAAGCTTTTAAAGAGAGATCCCTGAATCTCTGCCACAGAGCTTTCTCTTCCGGCTCACCAGCCTCGAGTCTTCGAAAATTGTCACGGGCATCCTGAGTCAACTGCGGATCATCCTTTTCCTTTTCATGGAAAAGCACATAAATTCTTAGCAACTCATCAATCGGTGATGCCTCCAAAGCAGATTCATCACCCCACAAACGATAGGCTGTAATCAATTTGCCGAATTGTGTTCCGTAATCTCCCAAATGATTGACTCGCACAACGTTATAACCGAGTTTGTCATAAATACGTGACAGAGAATGCCCCAAAACCGTCGTAAATGCATGTCCGACATGAAAAGGCTTTGCAATATTAGGTGAAGAAAACTCGACAATGACCGTCTTGCCTATTCCGATATTCGAAGATACGTATTGCTCACCTTTTTGAAGTATTTCAGAAACGACCGATTTTGCATAATGACCCTTGTCGATGAAAAAATTGACATAGGGTCCTTGTGAACGGACTGAGTCAATATATGGTGCGTCAAAATCCGAACTCGATGCAATCTCAGCAGCTATCATTACAGGAGACTTGCGCATTTGTTTCGATAAAATAAAACACGGAAAAGCGTAATCACCCATATCCGACTGAGGCGGTATTTCCATCAGTCGAGCAATTTCTTCTGATTCCAATCCGGTGATTTTTGAAAGAAGAGCACTGATCTCCACTTTATAATCCATATATTGAGCGCCTCCAAGGGTATATAATGCGAAGTATAATCATGACTTGGTACCAAGACAATGTATCATTTCGTCGACTTTGCGTCAATTTATGATATCATGTTGATGTTGATTTTTCGAAATCTTTTACGGTCAAAGGAGGCTCATCTTGCTGATTCACTTCTTAAGTCAATTCTCTTTGGGAAGCGGCGTACTTTGTGCGTCACTCTTGACTGTTGTGACGCTGTTTGTCTTATACTCCAAATTTACTCACCCACTTCCTACAGATCGCGGCCGAGCCTTCGCCGCTCAAGGCGCATTAAGCATCGGCAAACCGACCGGGGCCGGTATATATTTTGTTCTGGTATATATCATCGCTTCAATACTATTTCTGCCCTTATCCCTTCCAATAGGCTTATTTTATGCTCTTGTTTTTCTATCCATGTTGTTTGGTTTTCTGGATGATCGGGCCGATAAACCGTGGCACGAATATTTCAAAGGTCTATTGGACTTATTATTGTCGGTTTCTACTGCCATCGTTTATGCCTTTTTTTATGGCACAACAATTAACCTGCCATTCTTCAAAGCCGGTTTTGATATGCCGTTTGTGTTATTCGTTATACTGGCATCTCTACTGGTTTGGGCTGCGATCAATGTAACTAATTGCACCGACGGAGTCGATGGATTAAGTGGGTCGATGACAATTATTTCTCTGGTTTCGTTTATCACTCTGAGTTATCTCAATCGCGTCCATTCAGACTGGAATTATTCTTTAGTGGTTCTTATTTTCGCTTTGTTAGTCTATCTGTTCTTCAACACAAATCCAAGCCAACTACTCATGGGAGACGCAGGTTCCAGGGCACTCGGCATCGTTCTTGCAATATCGGCACTCCATACCGGATCTCCTTTTTCATATTTGATTATTTGCCTATTGTTTATCGTGGACGGTTCTGCCGGAATTCTAAAAATATCGTTCAAGCGTTTTTTCGGTATATTGATTTTCAAAAATATCACTACGCCGATTCACGACCATTTTCGAGAGAGAGCTTCTCAGCCCGACAAAAAATATCAACTCAAGAATCAAACATTGACCATGCGGTTCTCCATTGTACATGCTTTGATTTGTCTGTTTTACTTAATGTTTGTCTATGTATTCAGGTAGAACATATGAATTTCTGATTCATATGACTATCAAAAAACGACCGGCAACTCCGGTCGTTTTTTGTGATGGCATTCGATAAAATATTTAGATTACGAAAAAATCGAATCAACGATGAGAAATCAGTTGTCTTCTGATTGATCTGCTACATCAGATTCTTCGGACTCGACAGTCGTCGCCTCATCTGAATCCGTGGGCGCAACTTCAACGACCTCAGCTTCGTCTTTTGCTTTATTTTTCTCTTCCTTGATAACTTCACGCGCCAATAGTTGCATTTGTTTCTGAGCTTCAGTCAATTTTGTGTCGAGTTTTGCAACCTGTCCACGCTTGGACAAAGGATCGGTGTTTTTTATATTTCCTTTAGAAATGGTGGGATCCGAGAAATCCTTCGCAATGCGAGATATCTCCTCAATGTCCGGTACCTTTACGTCGGAATCAAAATCGTATTTTCGTTTTTTGTTTGGCATATCATACTCCTATCTATCTATAATAAAAAAACAGAGCAATTGTCACAGAGACCAATAATATACCGAGTACACAAAATAAGTATACTCTTTTGCCGGACTTAAATCTCTTGTTATATTTTTCTTTTGTGGCAACGGTATCGATGAGATGATCTGCAACGCTTTCATCGACTTCTTCTCTTGCCGGAGAAGGATCCTTTATTTCTTCGATTAATTGACCACTTGCAGTCGTCTCGGATGTGAGACTGACTGTATCCGATTGAGTATCACTTGGTTGCTCTTCTCTGGCTTTCCTGAATAACTCTCGAGCCAATTTGACACGAGGCAAAATTTCCATCTGAACATTTTTCATCAGATCCGAAAAATTAATTTGCGGAACTGGTTTTTCCTTGGGTAAAGAATCAAAATCCGGTGCAGGGGTCCCCGAAAAATACATTATGCCAATCGTCGCGTCGTCAGATAGAGGGGACCTTTGAATAATGTGTTCTCCTATCGCTGATTCGAGTTTTGAATATCGATCCACCTCATTAGGAGCTCCAAACTCAGCGAGACGTGCAACTACAGGCAAGACGTGATAAGTCGATGAATCGAATACGGATTCAGAAATCCCATCCGTCATCAAGACAAACGCATGGGCGTCATCGGTTGTCGTTCGAACGATTCGCAGATAATCCTGAGCGTCAGGGAAAGTGACGAAATACGTACTCGAAGCATCTTCTCCATTTTGCGGCAAAGTAACGGGCACCACTCCGGAAGACGTAACTCGAGCAATCAGACCATCACCGATATGACCGAAAATAACCCTAGTATCCTTAACCGCACAAAACATAAATGTTGCAGCCATCTTATCAATAGATTTAAGATGGTGTTCTTTGGCCTTGATTGCCAATTCTGATTGAATAGCCGTTACGATAATACTTCTAACGACATTTTCACGAACATCCATAAAGAAAGCATCAAAATGCTTCGTCATTAGTTTTGCGATGGTTTGAACAGCCGTTACAGATCCAATTCCCGCATGCGTATAGAAACTTCCGCCAGCACCGTCTGAAATGCAAATGACGTGGACGTTGTTTTCTGACATCGTGAAACATGCGTCTTCGTTGGGCATGTTTTTTTCCGTATGCTTTCTGCCTGTTAACGACAGACAAGTCAGTTCCGGTTTCAAAAACATGCCGCATTACTCCTCTTCCAAGTACTTAAAAAATTCATCCATCGCAACAGATTTCTTTTTTTCCGGATCGTCCAAAGAGTATAGCGCATCATCTTTCATGCCGCTCGATACAATCGAGGAGCTACTTGAGCCCAAAAATTCAAATAATTTCGAAAATTGCGCCGAATCAATACAAATGGGTTCCGGTCTTTTAATCGATAGTCGCTTAAGAAGCGTGAAATCAACACCGTTTCCGACACCGATATTAAATACGACCAAACGTCCGGAGGATTCAAGCTCGTTGGTAGTCGCAATAGCCTTTTCCATATTCTCTATTGCACTTTCGCCTTGAGGCGCTCCATCCGTAATAACGACAAGCCAAGGTTGATAATACTTAATGCCAAGCTCTTTATAGCCCTCTTTTCTGGCAGTTAACAACTCTAGAGCCGTGAGTATCCCCTCTCCGATTGGTGTCAAGCTAGTCGTAGCTTGAATCTGGGGAACCGAAGTCTCTTTGCTAAGCCTGCCAAATGGCAAGAAAATATCAACCGTTCCGCCAAAAGTCACAATGCAAATGTCTGCAGCGGCTCGAGTCTCCTCGTTCTCTCGAATAGAAGAGAAGAATCCCTGCAAACCTTCATTGAGTTGACGAATCGGATTACCCGCCATCGAGCCACTCACATCCAAACAAAAGCAAATCGGTAAGCGGCGGCGAGTGCTTTTACCAAAATCAGAAGCATCGATTTGTGTCGACTTCTTTGTCATTTTACCCTCCTATAAGGTCAGAATAAATTAGCAACTACAAATAATAATATCACTAACAATACGAATGCGGAAAGCAATACAATTGTCAACGGCCGAAAAAGGAACTCTTTGACATCTAAGGAATCCGAACTGAGATTGATATCCGGTTCTTTCGATTTCGGAGTCGTATTCGTCGGTATCGGATCATGTTTTACCAGTGGCACAAATATTTTGTCTTCAGAGCCTTTATAATCTCGTTTGATTCTCTGTGAAGACAATCCTGTGTTAGATGAATTACCACTCGCAGAATCTTCCGGTTTATGGATGATTGCTTCACGAATAGATTTCTTAAATCCGATTTTATGCTCCGCAACCTCGACCCGAGAGATATCAGTGAACGGAAACAGTTCGTAATATTGTTCATCTTGAAACGCATGCTTTTGAAGTTGATTTTTATAATCGAGAAGCGCGTCGTACCATTCAGCCGGTTCATATCGAACGCCACTGGAAAAGGCATTAACAAACATCATTCTCAACCGAACAGGCAAAGCTTCCCAGATCTTATCATAACCGCCAAGCGGCACCATCGAGTCTTCTGAGTTTGTCATACGATAAGGAAAGGCACGCGCCAACATTTCCTCACGAAGTGTTTCACGGCCCATACGCTGAGCATAAGGGTGCTGTCCGCAGAAAAGCAAAGAGAAAATCAATATACCGCAAGAATAGTCTTCGTGCACAGGCTCGCGCAAAATAGCCGAAAATGAATAATCCCATAATTCCGGTGGTGTATAGTCTTCAGTACCAACCGGGCAAGGCATATCTTCAAACTGAACACTATCCATATCAATGACGAAAACATTCGTTGCATCCTTAATCATCATGTTCTTTAACTGAATATCGCCGATTAAAACATTGTGCAGATGCAAGTATATAATTTTCTGAAGGATGCTGATCGACGTATTCACTACATCAATTCGCTTCCAATCCGGGAAATAAGAAATTACCGCATCCGGCCCATCGAAAGCCGAACCCAGAGTACAGCCCTCCGCAGTAGGCATAGTAAATCCTACAGGTACTTTGTTGAAAGTATAAAGTAGTTTGCAGGGCCATGAAATGCCCTTGGCGCGAATTAGAGCTTGCCTCATCCGAAGGAGTTTTCGCCATCTTAACGGCGTAATGACCGCCTTGTGATAAACCTTTGCAACATAGCACGGGTCTGCCGTGCGAAAAACTATACCTTCCGCACCGGTACTAATCTTCGAAGCCAGAAGCACCGGTTGTCCCTCATCATCGTATACGGTATCACCGACATTGCAATGAATTTCAACATCGAGATATTCATCTGATCCGGATACTTTGTGAATCGAATATGGAGCCTCTTCTTCAAGACAAACCGATAGGTTCGTATACATTTTGAAAAATGTCTTAGAGATAATAAATACCGGCATCTGACCGGAAATATTCCGGTCTCGAACGCGCTCCAAAACAAAAGATTTTTTCCCGACAATAAATAGATTCGACGAATCTGACGCGAATTCAGACAAAAAAGTGTAGGCTGACAGATGCTTCGTCCAGACCAGTAATTCGGCCTTTTCTACTCGAGCCAAACAGTCCCGGACAGCGACAAAAATCGATTTGCCTTCTTGTTCAGCTGTCTGGAATACACTCTCATGCTGAAAACGAAAAAACGCAGGAAGAATCAGCTCCACCTGATGATCGATAAGCTGTTCCGTGAAGAAATGAAGTTCTTGCATTTCAGCCATGATAATCATGGCTGAGTAATCCACAAGAACTCGCTTATTGCTCGATAATAGTTCTGTTAATCTATTTTTCATATCTTCTCAACTTGCGCAGATAATTATATATAGATAATAAATTATTAGGTTACTCAAAACAAGCAAAAAATCACTTTTTGTTCAAATTTTTGACACATTTCAAAAATGTATGCATCGATTGACTAAAATCCCGGAAACTCGCGAAATAAATCTTCGAGCGTCTGCCTTCTGCGGATGAGTTGAGGCAATCCATCCGTTCCAATCATTACTTCAGCTGCTTTAAGTCGATTGTTGTAATTTGAAGACATGCAATAACCATATGCACCGGCATCTAAAACCACCAAAAGGTCATTTTCTCGAACGATTGGAAGCGTACGATCTTTTGCCAAAATATCTCCGGTCTCGCAAATATTGCCTACGACCGTATAAATAGCAGTCTGATCGTCACTACTCAATACTTCTCCATCCCGATAGACTTCAATATCATGCCATGAACCATACATCGACGGACGAACAAGAACATTCATGCCGATGTCGGTACCAACATAATGCACGCCGGCATTTTGCTTAAGTGAATGTACCCTTCCAATTAAGACGCATGATTCCGCCGCTATATACCGACCCGGTTCAATTTTGAAAACAATCGGCTTGCCGTATTCTTTTGCAAATTGTTCACATATATGATCAAGAGCCTTTGAAGTCGCGTCAATATCCAAGGTCTTCTCCCCGGAAAGCTTGCGATAAGGAATTCCAAAGCCACCACCGAAATCAACAAACTCGAGATCTTCAAAACCTTTGGCAAGTTGAAGAAAATTCTCAATCGCCTGCAAATATGGCGTGGCGTCCATAAACAACGATCCAATATGCTGGTTGACTCCGACAATCTTAAGGTTGTATTTATTAGCAACTATCTTTGCATGGTCGATATCTTCTTGCGCTATCGCAAATTTGGTCTTCTTACCCGCAGTAATAACTTTTTCATGATGTCCGGCACCTACTCCCGGATTAAGGCGGAGAGCACACTTACCATTCGGATTCAGTCGGCCAAAACGCTCCAACTGAGAGACACTGTCCAAACTGGTCATGATTCCCCGATCAATCGCAAATCTCAGTTCTTCGTCAGACACATTGTTCGCAACGTAGAAAATACGTTCCTGCGGAAATCCGGCACGAAGTAAAAACTCTATCTCTCCCGGTGACATCGCATCCGCACTTAATCCCTCTTCGAGCGCAATGCGAAGCAAAGTGAGATTTGAGTTGGTTTTGATGGAATAGTTGGCCGTAAATGGTACCGAACGAATGAGCCCTTGCATATGACGCATTCTGTCTCTTAGTATTGCTTCATTGTATACATAAAGAGGGGTTCCAAAAGATCTGGCCAATTCTTCAGGATTCGAACCGCCGAAAAATGAAGTGCTTTGAGTAAACGAATTCATATTGCTCTCCTATTGTCTTGTCACATTCTATATATTTTATCATCAAGACTCTGTTTTGCAAGGAATATCAGCCTATTCAATACCCACCATTTTCATTAAATATTTCGCATTCGCAGAAGTTGAAATGCCTTCCGCTAAAAGATAATCAAATCGTATTCCCTCATCATCATATCGTTCGGAAAAATGATAAAAACGAATCGGTAAATCTCCATCTCGATTCAATTCACACAATTGATAGTCATGTGTTGACATTAATCCGGTAATCCAATGTCTATTAAGATTATTCAGCACAATTTGTGCGCCGTCCGTTCGGTCGCGAGAATTCGTTCCACGAAAAATCTCGTCAATCAAAAACAATAAAGGGATGCTATTTTTCGAAAATCGGATAATTCGCTCAATGCGAACAAGTTCTGCATAGAAAGTCGAAAGGCCGGATTCCAAATTATCCGCAATTCTCATTGAAGTCATAATGTGCATGATCGATAATTCGAGATGATCTGCACAACAAACGGTTCCGGCATAGGCAAGCACGGCATTAATTCCAACCGTGCGCAACAGCGTTGTTTTTCCGGACATGTTAGATCCGGTAATAATCGCAATACCGCCGGGCAAACTAAAATCATTCCTCACTTGCTTGATGACCGGAATCAAAGGATGCCCCATATTTTTCGCAGAAAACAAAGGCTTACTATTGTCATTATGCTGATCTGCATTCAATATTGTCGGCATCGGAAATTCAGGATAAATCAATCGCATCATCGACAGGCTCATTAATGCTTCCCACTCGCCAAGACATTCCAAATTCCTGAGAAAACGCGGGCCCGAATCTTCAACCCATTTTTGGAGATGATAGTAGCAATAATAATCGTATAAAAAGAAAGAATTAAGAATCAGAAAAAGTAACGGCTGACTTCTCGCTTGAATGAAGAGACAGATATTATGCAGACGCGACAATTCATCTGAAGCAGCAGCATGCTGATCCGAAGCCATTAACTGCGACTGTAAAGTTTTCAAATACTCTGACTGAACATCAAGTTTTTCGACATGTTCAAAAAGCGAATGATACGCAAAAAACTTCGGATGCAATCCGGTTATTGAGGAAAAGGCGTTCTTAAACCTTGAGTAGTTGATCGCTGTAAGAACAAGTTGCACCAGAAGCAGAGAAAACGACACATAAAGAATATTCACAGGAGAAAGAAAAGAGATTATCGCAGAGACGATCATAAGCGATGAAATCGCAAAATTGATGAATAATTTACTCTTAGGAAGAATATATGTATTTGCTTCATTGTAAGAAGCATATTCAACAAATGACTTTGCCGAGCGTATCGTTTTAAAAGCTTTGCTACCGAGCGCTTCAAAAGTCTGAACGGTCTCAAAATCTTGAGACAGCTCATTAACCGACTGTTGGCGAGAAGTGATTGTTTTCAAATCTGGTTTCTGAGGTTCCAGGGGTGATAAATAGTCGCGCAAGGCCATACGGCCGTAATCCGTCTGGGCGACTGAGAGTAAATGAAACAGCGAGCCATGACCAAACAAATCCAAATCAGAAGCGTAATCGTGATCTTCGGCAAAAAAATCTGCACCGTCATCCGGTAAATTCTCAAATTGATGAACCACCCTGGCTTTGTATCTTGAGTGAATTTCCAATAAAGTCATACTATGTTTAAGTTTGCGAGAAACTTGCAGATGACTCATGACTACGACTAGAAATGCACAAAAGAGCAAACCGGAGAGAATCAGAAATATCGACTGTCGACCGGCAAAAAAATATGCGGCAACTAATACGAGAATCGTAACGAATAAGAATAGCCGAACGTTAGACAACCGATCAAAAACAACGCTTAACTGCTTATATTCTTTCTGAAGCGCGTCCTCGCGTTCTCTTATGAACTCGTCGCGAGAAGCATTTGATTGAATCAAGTGGTCTCTCCTTCAATTAAATTATTGTCTTCGTCCGAAGCCTCAGAAGAACTATCCGAAATCGGATTCGGGATAGTATCAGCAGATGATTTTTGGCGTTTTTTCTTTGGTATTGAGGCATCCAATACCGAGCCGATACTGTCGTGAATGGTTAACATGGCCTGCAGGTCCAAATACGTAGAACTCTTATTAATGATGACAACCCGGTCATGCGGTAAAAATTGAGCAAACGTCGCTGCGGGATATACCGTAAGGGATGTCCCTCCGATGATTAATAAGTCGGCTTTCTCAATATCAGCGACGGCTCGGTCAATGTTCGCATGGTTCAAATGTTCTTCGTATAAAACAATATCCGGACGAACCATTCCGCCGCAAGCAGTACACTTCGGAATACCTTCGGACTCCAACACGAAGGACAAATCATACTTGGCACCACAAGAGAGACAATAATTTCGATATACAGATCCATGAAGTTCTATTGTCTTGAGGCTTCCGGCGCTCTGGTGCAGATTGTCAACATTCTGAGTAATGATCGAACGCAGTTTGCCCGTCTTCTCAAGTCGTACTAATGCCTTGTGAGCGCGGTTCGGCTTTGCTTTAGGATAACAGAGTTTTTTCTTATAAAAGTCAAAAAATACGTCCGGATGCTCTATAAAAAAAGAATGGCTGATAATATCTACCGGCCGATATTCAAGACCGCTATCTTGATTAAAAATGCCCTCTCCGCTCCGGAAATCAGGTATTCCACTCTCAGTCGATACACCGGCACCACCCAAAAAAACAATCTGACTCGACTCGTCGATCAATTGCTTGAGTTGTTGAATTTTCTTCTCTTTAGCACCCGAATATCGGTCCTGCCTTGTCTCCACCTAAAACCATCCTCCGCGGCTTTTCATTACTTTATTATATTCTTGTCATCGTCGTTAGTCCAGCATAAGCAATCTGTTATATTACCTATCCGTAATACCGACAACGTCATCTTCCGGACAATACGGAAAGAGATCCGACCAATCATGATCACGGTCAAAATATTCATCCGACCTTAACAAGTATGAACTGATAACCTGATCCCCTGTATCAGGAATCGGATCGTCCCAAGTCACGTCAACATGATACCAGATTCCATCGATTTTAACTTGATTCCAGGCATGCGGCTGATATTTTGCTCTTTGATCTAGCGCAGAACCCGAAACAATCCTGCTCTCCACACCCGCAATGCTCATCAATAATGTATAAGCCTCCGCATAACCCTGACACTGTCCTTCATTCCGAACTAATATGCTGTGAGCTGTCGACAAATAGTCAATCTGATCAACGGTATTCGTAATATCTTCATATATAGTATTCACCACTAAATAATCGTGAACAGCAATAGCTATCTCTTTATCTGACATCTCAGGATCCGTTATTGATTCTACAATAGACTCGGCGACATCATATAATTCTTGTTGAATAGGGTCCGTAAAAATCGGATTGGTACTATTAAGGATTTCTCTCATGACAATACCGGTATCATTGAAGTCCAGAATAACTCTTACCGTACAAGGTTCATAATTATCATATTCAATTTGAACCTCAGGATATTGAAAAGCGGAATGCAAAGCACCGTCCTCAATAAGTTCATCCCAATATTGATTAAATTCTTCAAAAGAATTAACTGTTAAATATAAGTCTGAACGAAAAGAATACAAAGCCTCTTGGGTGGCATAAAAAAGATCCTGAGTACTTCCGACAGAAATTGCCTCTTCTGAACCGATTGACGACAATCCGCCTTGCATGTTTTTAGGCGTCTGGAGAACACCCGGAAATCTGCTTTCAACTGCATAAATAATTTCATCAATGTTTTTGCTCGAAAAACAAGAAGACACAAAAACCGAGGCAAAACAAAGAACAAGCGCAAGAAATCTAACGAATCGTCGCCTCGAAATATTTCTTCGATAATGATTTTTTGTTCTGTTGCTCAATGGTGCCTCCAAACACTGGCTATTAACTATAGTATTTAGGATATCACATATGTAAAATTAAAAAGTTAATAATCAAACAATCTTTTTTGAAGAACTCACTTATCAAAATGGAATTTTTCTATTCTCATCATAGACTGTTTTCGCGTCGAATAGTCGAGAATAATCAACATTTCGAATGGTATCACCGTTAAGAACCGCTCGATCAAAATACAAGTAATTGTCTCCGTAGATGTAGTATGGCGTAGGTCCTACACCAAAAAATATCCTGAAACCATTGTTTTTGAGATATACGCATCTTGGATCTGAGCCCTTTATAAAGTCACCGTTGGGGTATACCAATATATTGACTGGACCGACGATAGGCGAAATTTGATTAATCCACTTTTGAGTATCGTTCTCAATTGTTTCCTGCTCGCAGCTATTTGCGTTGATATAACCATAAGTAGAAGAAGCAAAAACCCATCCCGTCGTATTGAGTCGACTAATAATGTTAATTACCTTATTCTGATTATCCAGTATCTCCTGATTTGATAAGGATATAGTCGGCTGTCCGACAGCTGTCAATGCGTTATTTCGGTCATCTATCTGATCCTCATGAATAATATAACCAAACACACTTTCATATCCGCTGAAAGAAATGATACCCTTTTGACCGTTATATGAAAAATCCGGATGCTCTTCCACAAACGCATCCAAGATGCCGATTGCTTCCGCCGTTCTACTAATAACGGTCTGTCCTGAGATATTAACGAATTCACCGCTAACTTGATTTTGGTCGTTGATGACCAGTCTAGAGCAGAACCCTTGACCCATCTGATATGCAGAGTAATTGAAATTTTCAAGGATTATGACCAGTGGCTTCTTACCTTGTGGAACATATAGCGCGCGATCTTGCAAAACAATCGGATTAGTCAAATCAACCATGTCTTCAGGATTAACTAAAACGTAGTTTTTGTCATAAAGAGATTCAAGAATACTACTAAATTCATCTCTTGTCAGGTTGTAAGCATCGACTGAAGACGATACCGAACTGGAAAATGCGACTTCTTCATCCGCAATTAATGGCTTTACACATATCACTTCAACAGATCCAACATAGGGCTCAAGCAAAGAAGTATTTGAAGTCGCCTCTAATAATTTATTCTGAACCCGTGCATCATCGGGGAATATACGAATCATCTCGGACAATATTTCTTCAGCAGTGTAATAATTAAAGTTTTCGATAAGTTGTTCTGTTTGCTTCATAATCGGATCGTACATTTCTTCCTTAAGGGTCGCTAATCTCGCCTCCGAAAAATTCATCACGTAACCGTCTGCCATCGAAAGAATATACTCATATTGCTTTGCTGCTTCAATGTAGTTCTTTTGTGAGAAATAATTCTCTGCTAACTGAACATCTCCTCGGAACAGTTCAATGGCCGATAATTCATTTTTTAGTTGACCGGTCGTTGCAGAAACATTGGAATAATCACTGATTTGATCAAAAATAAACACAATAGTCGGTTTTTCAATCGACCCTAATAGGTACTCTCTGGCCAAATCATCAAGCCACGTCGACAGTCGAGCACCGGTAAGCTCTTCCAAACCCTCTAAAAATGCCCGATCATCTGCAGAGGGAACATATCGTTCATAACGTATCTGCGTCATAATTCGAGTCACTCGCTGCTGAACTACAGACTCTATGTCGGAAAGAACTTGTTTTTCCAGTTGGACAGATTGTTGACGGTCAGGGTTAACGCGAACAATACTTTCATGTATTTCTCTGTAGATACGAAGTGCCTTTGAGTATTCTCGATCTTCAAGAGCTTGGGTAAAATCGGTCAGGACACGAGATAACCGATTGTTACTAACATGAATTATTCCTATACCTATTGCAAAAACGAGCAATATTGCGACACCGATGATAACAATCGATAGTCTGAGTTTTGACGAGCCACGTTCGAGCTTCGGGTCAATTCCGAAATATCCGTTCAAACTATACATCTCCTAATGTAATCTGTCGGAAGTCCAAAGTTTTCTCCTTTAGGTAATAACCTACGGATGGTGTCTTTCGAATTCTGTAGCGTTCCGGGTCCGTCATTCCGCTGAATTGAAGCGGTATCAAAGCAGATAGCTTACTTCCCTTTTTACTGACAATAACCTGGATACCTTGAGACGAGCGTGTCGTTTTCAATGGGATTAATGTCGAATTAAATACGACTACTTTGTCCTGATTTGTTATAGCCGTAAAATCGGTATCTTCAAAAATGTGGTGTGCCGCGATGACCAAAGAGCCCTCAAAACAAGCATGTAGTAATTTCTTACGATTCTGCTTGGTCTCATATGCTTTAAGAGGCACTTTCGAGATTTTGCCATTTTCATATCCGAACAAGATGTCTCCTTGGTAGTCTTCGGTTACAACCATATATATTATACGCTCGCCATCTTCCATGTCCAGAATGTTCGGAAGATACCCTCCAAGTTCAGAGGGCTTTGTATCCGCCAATTCGAATATTTTCATCTTATATGCAACGGCTTTATCCGAAAAGAAAATGACCTCGCTTTTGTTTTTGCTTTCCTTTTCGATGATAATATTATCTTCGTCTTTGGTTTTCAGTTCGCCGGCACTTCGTAGTGACGTAAGCGGAATTTTCTTAATATATCCATGTTCAGTCATGAATAATTTTAGATTGTAATCTTCAATCATCTTGTCTGCAGAAAAAGTAACGGCTTGCTCAATATGAAGCAGTTCAGACTGACGAGGTTTGCCGAATTTCTTGGCGACATCTTCTAGTGTCTTGATGATTAAAGCATCCAGACGCTTGGGTTTACTCAAGATATCGTTCAAATCTTCAATCTCCTTGATGAGATTTTCACGGTCCGCCGTGCGGTTCAAGATGTACTGTCGGTTAATATTGCGAAGCTTGATTTCCGCGACATACTCTGCTTGCAAAGCATCTATGTCAAAACCTTTCATCAAATTCGGAACAACATCAGATTCAAGTTCAGTATTCCTGATAATTGAAATAGCTCGGTCAATGTCGAGGAGGATCTTTGCTAAACCGTCGAGCAAATGCAGCCGGTTTTGTTTGCGTTCCAAATCATATATGATTTCTCTTTTCTGGCAAGCTCTTCTCCAAGACAACCATTCCGCGATGATTGACTTAACGCCAAGAACACGAGGCATGCCATTGATTAAAATATTAAAGTTACATGAAAACGTATCCTCAAGCTTCGTAAATCTGAAAAGTTTAGTCATCAACTCGTCGGGGTCTGTTCCGCGCTTATACTCGATAGTAATACAAAGGCCGTCCAAATCGGTCTCATCTCTTACATCCGAGACTTCTTTGACTTTTGAAGAACGAACCAGCTCGCTGATTTCATCAATAATGGCTTCAGCTGTAGTAGTATAGGGAATTTCGAAAATTTCTATCATGTTCTGTTTGCGGTCAACACGGTACTTCGACCGAACCCGAACCGCACCGCGACCTGTGTCAAAGACCTGCTGCATGGCATCATCGTCATAAAGGATGACACCTCCGCCGGAAAAATCCGGACCCGGCATAATTTCCATCAACGACACCATCGGATCTTTCATGTACGCAATCGTTGCACGGCAAACTTCTTCCAGATTAAAAGAACAGATATTAGATGCCATACCCACTGCAATACCTTGATTGCTGTTAACTAATATAGAAGGAAAAGTGGCCGGAAGCAGCGTTGGTTCCTTCATTGTGGAATCATAATTATCAATGAAATCGACCGCGTTACGATCCAGACCTTTGAATAGTTCCTCGCAGATTTTATCGAGCTTAACTTCTGTATATCTTGAAGCGGCAAACTGCATATCGCGAGAATAATTACGACCAAAATTACCTTTTGAGTCAACATATGGATGCAAAAGTGATCCATTGCCGCGAGTAAGTCGAACCATCGTCTCATAAATGGCCATATCACCATGAGGATTCAACTTCATCGTTTGACCGACAACATTTGCAGATTTGGTTCTCGTCGACCCTAATAATCCCATTTTATACATGGTGTATAGTAGTTTGCGGTGAGATGGTTTAAATCCGTCAATTTCCGGAATGGCACGAGACACAATAACACTCATCGCATAAGGCATGTAATTACTTTCAAGTGTATCCGTAATTAATTGCTTCTCAATAATTGCAGGCTCGCTACTCTCAGAATTACTGATATTTTTAAGAGATTGTTTTGCACTATCTTCTGAAGATGGATTCGAATGCTTTTTCATGATTCACTCCGATGTATATATTCGTTAATAAGTTAGTTGTATAAAAAGACAGACCACATTTAGCCAACGTCCAGCTGGTCCAGATAGAGATGACCGTTTTTCTCTATGTGGTTCTTGCGTGCTTGAAGATTATCTCCCAAAAGCATATCAAATGTTTCCGATGTGGCCTTAACATCATCAGAGAGCACTTCAATCAGTCGTCGTGAATTCGGATTCATTGTCGTCTGCCACATCATCTCCGGCTCGTTCTCACCTAATCCTTTTGATCTTTGAATTGTCAGTTTCTCAGCGGGGTATTTCGCAAGAATGGCGGCCTTTTCTTTCTCATCGTAAGCGAAAAAGGTTTGCTCCTTTTTCTTGTCCCGATATGTAATTTCGAACAAGGGGGACTCCGCTATAAAAACCTTCCCCTCATCGATGAGAGTCGGTGTCAGCCTGTATAGCATGGCCAGAATCAATGTTCGAATCTGAAATCCGTCTACATCGGCATCGGTGCATATAATAATCTTATTCCAGCGAAGCATATCCATACTGAAAGAAGACAGATCTTTGTTATGCTTTGTGCTGATTTCGACGCCACAACCCAATACTTTTAATAGATCCACGATAATTTCACTCTTAAAAATGACGTTGTAGTCCGATTTCAGACAATTAAGAATCTTTCCGCGCACCGGCATAATGGCTTGAAAATCTGCATCCCGACCCATTTTGCACGAGCCAAGAGCCGAATCACCCTCAACAATATAGAGTTCCCTTCGCGAAACATCCTTCGTTCGACAATCAACAAATTTTTTTACACGATTGTTAATGTCGATTGAACCCATAAGTTTTTTCTTGACGTTCAAACGTGTCTTTTCCGCATTTTCACGACTGCGTTTATTGATTAACAGCTGCTCAATGACGCGATCTGCATCGAGCTTATTTTCAATAAACCATACTTCGAGCCTCTGACGAATCAAGTCCGTCATAAAATCTTGAATGAACTTATTGTTGATTGCTTTCTTCGTCTGGTTCTCGTAACTGGTTTGCGTGGAAAAAGAACTTGTGACCAAAATTAAACTATCTGAGATATCTTGAAAAGTAATTTTGCTTTCATTGTTTTTGTATTTATCGCGCAATCGTATCTGACGATCAATTTCTGCAGTAAAAGCATTTCTTGCCGCTTTATCTGGAGCGCCGCCATGCTCAAGAAAACTGGAGTTATGATAATACTCAATGCGGTTAATCTCATTATTGAAACAAAAAGCTACTTCTGTCCTTACTTTGTAATCGGACTTATCAGACCGATCTCTACCTTGACCGTTACCCTCAAAATAATGCGTCTTGGTCATCGCGTTCTCACCGCTTATTTCCTCGACATAACCGGCAATCCCGCTGGGATAACAGTAAACATATTCTTCTTTGGTCTCATCATCCATCAGGACAAAGGTCACGCCGCTGTTAACCACCGCTTGACGCTTCAAAATCGTCTGAAATGACTCCAACGGAATCAATATCTCTGTGAATACTTCCCGATCCGGTTTCCAGCGTTGAACCGTTCCGGTCCGCTTAAAACGTGTCTCTTCTTTCTGAAGCTCACCACACACCTCACCTTTTTCAAAATGAAGAGCGTATTTATAACCATCTCGATAAACCGATACATCGAAAGACTCGGATGCATATTGCGTAGCGCAAGCACCCAAACCGTTAAGGCCTAAACTAAATTCGTAATTTTCACCGGTATCATTGTTATACTTACCGCCGGCATAAAGTTCACAGTAGACTAATTCCCAATTGTATCTGCCCTCTTTTTCATTATAATCGAGCGGAATGCCTCTCCCGAAATCAGACACCTGAATTGAGCCGTCAGAATAACGTATGACTTCGATGCGATTGCCATAGCCTTCACGCGCCTCATCTATCGAGTTCGATAGAATCTCGAAAAAGGAATGCTCGCATCCCTCCAATCCGTCTGATCCGAAAATAACGCCCGGACGTTTGCGAACGCGATCCGCACCTTTGAGTGATGTAATGCTTTGATTGTCGTAGACTGCTTTTTTTGGCATGTCTCTCCTCCGAAAAATGAACTTATGGTTGCGTTGCGAGAACACCCAAAGATAGGTTATCACAACAACGGCTTGATTACTGCTAACAAATCCTAACAATCTGATTTCAAATCGTAGGATTACGTCGGACAATACTGAGTATTTTACACCAAGTTTGGAATAGACGAATAAAAAAAGGATCGTCTAAACGATCCCTTGGTGAGCCTAGGAGGACTCGAACCTCCGACCCACAGCTTAGAAGGCTGTTGCTCTATCCTGCTGAGCTATAGACCCAAGATGACTTTGGCGGCCTCTCGACCGCCAAAGAGTGGAGCGGGTGATGGGAATCGAACCCACGTGATCAGCTTGGAAGGCTGGAGTTCTACCATTGAACTACACCCGCAAATAAAATAAACCAGTCGTAAAGTCATCAAACTTGCCTTGATATAATACAACAACATTTTCGCCTTGTCTATACTAAATCAGGCGTCATCGAAAAAGTGATGTCCGGTATGTCCGTTAATCGAATTCAGGAGAAATCACTATCGAGAATAAAAAAAAGGCCGATGCAAAGCATCGGCCGAAATGACAAATTACGGAGTTCTTAAGTCGTCGTATCGGATAAATAATCCCCTGAAACATAATAACCATCGTCAAGCTTATACCAGTTACCATCGGTCTTACCGATAACCACCACCTGCATATTCTTAGAAAGAGCAGCAACTTGATCATAATCCTTGCCGGGTCCCTTTCGGACTTTAAGATATCCGGAATTAACCTTAACGTACTTGGTAAGCGCCGGATCAATCGGGGTAATCGTCCATGTCTCAACTTCATCATTCGAAGGCAAGGAACCGGAAAATACAATTGTCGGAGCGGTTGTAGTTGTAGCAAGCGTAATCATCTGAGAGGGAATAGAAGATTGACTGCTATTGCTCGCGGAGGCCTTCGCTTTATCGTCCTTCTTGCCGCAAGCCGCAATCGAGAAACCGAGAGCGAACACCAATGCAGAAACGGTGATCACCTTGATGAATTGAGCCTTATGCATGAATCTAAACCTCCCATATACAAGTTAATATCAATAAGGTAGAAATATCATACTTATTATAGCGCTAATAATCAAATCATCCTATACATATTTTGAAAATTCATTCGTCTAATATGGTATTGTCATGAAAATCCGGATTTATCAGCGCATAAGTATTGTGGTCCTCCCATCGACCGTTGATCGCCATGTAATCTTTATTTAGCCCTTGACTCATGAAGCCGGATCGCAAGATGGTGCGATTAGATCTCTCATTGCGTGGCATCACATCCGCTTGAATTCGATGTAAATGCTGCTCCGTAAACATATATTTGCATCCTGCCCTTATCGCTTCGCTCATGTATCCGAAGCCAACTATATCTTTATCTAAATGATATCCCATGAAACATGATTGCATCGCACCTCTGATGACTGATACAAATGATAGTCTGCCAACCACGCGCACCGGCGAGTCTTTGAGAAATATCCAAAAACCAAATTGCTCTGCTAATCGAAACGAACGCAAATCATATTTCAAATATTGCCGCTGAACTTCAAGCGAAAAATATGAATCATCATGAATTTGTTGAAACGGTTTATGATAATCTCGATTTCGAAGGAGATAATCCGCTACTTCTTCAGCATAAGAAGAAGGCAATATTCGCAAAAAGAGTCTATCGGTTTCAATTTCATAAAACGGACGCTTTTCTTTAGAATAGAACCGCATAATCAACACCCCGTAACGATTAGACTAACATTTGAATTATATCATTAAAGAAACGCCCGCCAAAGTGTTTCGAGATGGTGATTGTTGTATAATAGAGATGATTAGCCTTATAATTTGAAAGGAACATAATTATGAAACATGGCTTAATTCGTATCGGGTCCTGCACGCCAAAAGTCGTTCTGGGCGATCCTCTTCGCAACGCCGAAATAATTGTTACCGAAGTCACCAAGGCTTCCGCAGCCGGCGTCTCGGTCTTATGTTTTCCTGAACTGTCATTGACAGGGTACACATGTTCCGATTTGTTTCTTCAGAAAATATTGCGTGCGCAAGCCGTGGCATCATTGATAAAAATCGTCGAAGACACAAAAGATATTCCGATTGTGTTCACGGTCGGTCTGCCAATTGCATATCACTCAAAGCTTTATAATTGCGCGGCAGTAATTTGCCACGGTCAAATTCTGGGATTTGTTCCCAAAAAAAACATCCCCAATTTTGGCGAATTTTACGAACGTCGACACTTCAGCGCCGGCCCGTCTTCGGGGACGATTCAATTCAACGGACAATCCTATCCTTTTGGCAGCAATCAGATTTTTGTTTGTAACGACCTGCCCGAACTTCGCATATCTGTTGAAATATGCGAAGATTTATTTGTTCCGTCTCCACCCTCTTCTTCTCATGCCGCATTCGGTGCTACCGTAATACTTAACCTGTCAGCCAGCGACGAATTAGTCACAAAAGCCGAATTTCGTCGTGATCTTGTCCGCATGCAATCGGCAAGATTAATATGCGCCTATGCATATGCCGATGCAGGAACCGGAGAATCCACGACCGACATGGTCTTTGCGGGGCATAATATCATTTCAGAGAACGGTAAAGTTCTTTGCGAGTCAACGCTTTTTTCTGACGGATTGATCTTTCAAGATATCGATATTGAATTACTGACGCAAGACCGCTTGAGACAATCGACTTTTCCGGATCTAACCGCTCAACATTTAAGCTCCGATTACATTCGTACGGATTTTTCATTGCCCAATATTAAGGCTTCACGCGATACCGTGCGTCTCTTTGACAAACATCCATTTGTTCCTTCGGATCATTCAGATCGCGACAAACGATGCAATGACATACTTAATATCCAAGCACACGGTCTGGCCAGACGCCTGTCCCACACAAACTCTAAATCGGCCATCATCGGTGTATCCGGTGGCTTAGACTCGACACTGGCACTGATCGTAACCATACGTGCATTTGATATCCTTGGCCTGCCACATAAAGGCATCTACACGATAAGTATGCCGGGCTACGGCTCAACTTCTCGTACTCGTGAAAATTCAGAAATTTTTTCGACCAAGTCTGACACAACATTTATGACCATACCCATACATGATGCCGTCGCGCTTCATTTTAAAGATATCGGACACGACCCAAACATACATGATGTTACTTACGAAAACTCACAGGCACGCGAGCGCACCCAGATTCTGATGGATCTTGCTAATCGATTTAACGGACTCGTTATTGGGACCGGCGATCTGTCAGAACTCGCATTAGGTTGGGCGACATACAACGGGGATCACATGTCGATGTATTCGGTTAATGCTTCGGTTCCGAAAACCTTGGTCAAAGATCTGGTGCTATTCAGCGCAAGGCAATCCGAACCGGATATTGCCGAGGTTCTTTGTGATATCGCCGCAACTCCTCCGAGTCCGGAGCTCATACCGCATGACAATGACACCATGACTCAGATTACCGAAGATTTAGTCGGTCCATATGAATTACACGATTTCTTCCTCTATTATTTTATAAGATACGGCTTTTCTCCATCAAAAATTGCATATATGGCTACTTTAGCTTTTATGGATACTTATGATTTCCAGACTATCGTGAAATGGCTCAAAGTATTCATAAGGCGATTCTTTTCCCAACAGTTTAAACGGTCATGCCTGCCTGACGGTCCGAAAGTCGGTTCAGTATCTCTGTCACCTCGAGGAGATTGGAGAATGCCAAGCGATGCCTTGGTAGACGCATGGATGAAAAGCATAGAATCATTATAACCCTTTTGTTTTCGCCAAATGGCGGATTAGTGGCCTATACACATTTTCGAAATTAACAGGGCGTCAGCATCAATGATTTCTCAAAAATGCTAACGCCCAATTCATCGTGCAAAAATCTTATCGTCACTACTCAAGTTGAAGTTTCTTTACAGCATCTTCAAGCGATAAACCGGAAAAATCTTGAGCGCGAATGTAACGCGGACTTTTCTTATCATCAGCAAAAGCACCGACGACCATCCCCGGCAAAGCACTCTCCGGTGGGTTGGGCGCATTAGGCCCCCCCATGTCGGTCCGACACCAGCCCGGATCGACGACCGCTATCATGACATCCGTACCATCAAACTTGCCGCCAATGTCCATAGTAAACTTATCAAGAGCCGCTTTACTGGCAGAGTAACCGGCCTGCTCCGGTTCATTTTGGATACCACTTGTCGTATTAATTATTCGACCAAATCCACGAGCTTTCATTTGCTTTAAAAAATGATAGCTTATCATAGCAGGAGCAACGGTATTCACCTTAAAACTGACCTCGAAGTCATCAATCGGTGTGTTCAAAAAATCACTATGATATCCGATTTGTAATCCGGCATTATTAAAAACAACATCAATGACAATATCCATTTCATCCAGTGTTTTGAGCATGGACTCTACTTCTTCGACACTTGAAAGATCACACTCTATAGATCGAGTTTGGATTCCTTTAAACTCAAGTTGTCGAGAAAGACTTGACGTGCCCGATAAAGATCTGCTGTGCAAGACTAAATGACATCCTTGATCTGCCAGGTACTGTGCCATCTGGTATCCTAAGCCCCGGCTTGCTCCCGTAATAAATGCCCATTTTCCACGCAAATTAATCATGGCAACCTCCAAATATCATTCATTCCCGACAAGTATAACCCATTATAAATCCGGATCAAATTTTAATGGTTCAACAGAATCTTCTTTCCGAATTTCACTATCATTCGGAAAATGTAATTCTGATCGATTAAGACGAATTTCATCTATATCTATCGCTGCTGTTTCATTAAGCACTTCCGCTTTTGACTCTTCCATCATTTCCATTCTAAGTCTGACCGGGATGGGTTTTTGAACGGGATCACTTGTCAGCGGAGCCGAAGTCTGAGGAGCACCTACCACTTGATTGTCGAGTAATGAGAGCGAATCAAGATTCACCGGCCGCACTGATGGGTTATGTCGGATCATCACCGGGTTAACATATTCTTCTTTATCGACTGAATTATGGTTTGATGAAGGATGATCATGTTCGCTGATCTTTTCGTTAATCCCAAGATTATCTCCAAAAATGACAGGCGGAATTATTGAAGTCTTTTGATTCATTACTTCTCCTGAATCTTGCTCGTCGTAGGGATACGAGTAAAGTTCGTTTTCCGGATCAGAAGACATTGTGTCATATCCCTCAAAGTTAACCTCCTCCTCTTCCACACCGCTCATACGACTCTTTATGAGCAGGATAATTATTGCTGCAATAAGCAATAACACAAACAAACAAGCGGTGTAAAACAATAAGGTTAAAGGATTTCCAAAGTCAGACAGCATTGCGGCGAGCGACAACGGATTAGTATCCGAAATACTCTCTGTTGGCGCTTCAGTCTGCGACTGTGTCGGCAGAACCGTGGTCGGTACAGGCGTCGGTTCCATCGTCGGAGTCGGCAAAAGAATCATTACCTCTCCGCGATAAGGCAATATTAGTTTTTGCTCGGAATCGTAATAGAAATAGCTTCCAACGCCATCTTCACCCATAAGAAATACAAGAATTTGAGGGCTTTGCGGGTCGCTGATTAATCGATAAGCAGTGATGATCTGTGACTCATATTCAAAATCAAAAGCCTCGTAACCTTTCGGAATAGGTGTTGATGCATCCGGAGAGATAAACACGAGGCTTCTTTCGGCTTGCGTGTAATAAATATATGGCATTACAGAGGAATTTACTTCATCATAAATAAAATAGCGCTGGCCTTCATCGGTAAGCAGGGATACAAGGAGCAAAATGGTCTGATTGGGCAATACCGTCTTGATAACAGGAATATCGACTCCTTTATACTTTGCAGTAGTTAAGGAAAAACCTTCCATAATTGTGGTTTCATCATCAAAATTCAGTATCACAAACTCCTGATCACGATATGCCATTAATGGTAAAGGAACCGGCGAAGGGGTCGGCGATGGTGTCGGCCCCTGTGCTCGCGTGACGAGTATCGAATATACTTTTGTGGCACCGTTTTCTGCTTTTACCGTAATCTTGACCGTATTATCACCCGGCTTTAGGTTATTCTGCACCCCATTGAGTGATATCGTAGCCTTGGTATCCGCCGGAACAGCGGATACGGTAATTTTTGATACGGTTTCTTCTACTGTCATTGAATAAGAAGTTTTTCCCGCGGAAAATGAGGGCGATAGCGTACCCGGAGAGACCTGAAGTGAGCTGAGATTATTCTCGGAGGATTTGGGAACCGGTTGGACGATATTCACAGAAGCAGAGGCTGATGAATCAATATTATCGACCTCAAAATCGACTAGAGATATTGTTGCACTACCGGCAGCCAAGCAAGTAAAGGATGCGCTAACTACTCGAGTACCGCTTGGGATGGTGGCATTATATGCTGTAAACCAACTATTTGCTACCGAAGCGTCCCACGTACCTGATGAAAATCCGCCTTGCGTAATCGAATCCAATCTTAACAAAGTCGCATCGTAAGAAAAGCCGCCGGAAAAGCTTTCATAGGTTCCTTCGGGACCCGAAATAGTCACCACCGCGGTAATCGTACCACCCACCTCGGAGTTTCCGGATATGCTAAGTGAAGGTGATGCCGAAGCGGATAGTTTTTCTATCGGCATAAATGATAGCAGAATACCCGAGATAAGCAACATTGCCAATATTTTCATAAATCTGATTTTATTCATCTATTACCTCTCAATACAACGGGGTTACTTTAATAACATGTTTAGCTATTAACGTCAAATCATAACTATTTACGCGGCCATCATTATTCACATCCGCCGACTGAATTGATGAACCGGAGAAAGCAAGTTCTTTAATGACATACTTTGCGATAATTGTTAAATCATATGAATTAATTCGACCATCTCCGGATGCATCTCCAATCACTGAAATAATGTAATAATTCACCTGCTCGCCCGCGGCATTTTTCACCTTAAAAATATCGCCGGTGCACATGACGGCATCCAAAGCCTTGGGCGCTCCGGTAACATCAAAGAGCTCAACGACATAGCCTTCATTCGGGATGATCGTCGCTAAAAAATCATTAATAGACTGCTTCTCGTGAACGCCTCTGATATAGGCACCTTGAACCGTGTAGGTAGTCGTGAACTGCGGCACCTGAGTCTCATCCATTCGTACCACATTAATGGTGTAGGTTTTGACGATTCCGTTCTGTGCAATCACAGAAATGTCAATCGCATTAACACCGACACTAAGCTCGCAAACACCGAGACCGCTGACTGTTGACAATGTTGAAGCCTTGATTGCGGATACGTTAATGGAGGTGGTGGCGCTACTCACAAGAATATCATACTGTAAGATATTGGGATCAAAAGATGGCGTCAGCGGAATACCCTCGACCGATAAGCTCGTCAGCCAATTGTTGGGATTACCAAGCTTTGCCGGAGGGGGCACCCGGGACTCGGGCATATTTTGGTATATCGGAATCTTGAATGTTAGCACTTGCTCCGTAAGAGGTAGCGAACCGGGACAGGTATAAGCGGATTTAAGTTTTGTCGCTTCAGAAGCCGCGGCTTCAATATTGGTCATATATTGATGGTTATAAAGTCCCCAAATCGGAATAGGTATCACGTGCCATTTTTGTAAATAGAGTGTATCCTGACCGACAGAAATATAACCAGCATCAATCCAGCTCGCACCACCAAGGATTGCTTTGTAAGGAGTATTCCAGGGACGTCCGTGATTCTTGGCCGGATCGGAAGATGTTGATTGGGCAAACCGGAGGGCTAAAGCGATCGGATCCGTTGATGATGATGCGCCAATATTATAAAAATTGTAGAATCCTTGATAATTTGGATAGTTGCCGGAAGCCGATCCACTGAAAGATCCATCGCCGAGCACCACTTCTTGTCGGACACGAGCCGCCAGAAAATATGGATTCACATTGTAAGTGATTGCTGCATCCATAAAGGCATCAGCGTAGGATATTGCGGCACCGGCGCTATTAACAATCTGAGTTGATGCCATTGTGGTTCCGGAAAGCATATTGACCACACCGTCACGGTTCTGAAGTGCCGGATCATAAGACAATTTCAAAAACTGAAATACCTGCGTGTCCGTCAAAAAGTTTCTGGGATCCATGTAGTATCCAATGATCCCGGAAGACGCATTAACCCATCCGCCGGCATCATAAACAACATATTGATTGGTTAACCAATTATAAGCATCCGCAATATTCGGCTGCCATCCCGGCAAAGACGCGTCATTTACAGTATGTGCTGATTTCCAAGCATCATTTCGTCCATTCCAAATAAGACTGCGACCAATTCCGGACTCATTCTGAACTACAGTGTTCCAATCCAGAGAAATCATCTGTGGCTCAAATCGCCATAACGGATATTGAGTATGGAGCATTCTTAAGTAGAATTTATAGGACTCAGGAAAATCCAGAATCATTTCCTCAAATGCCGGGTCTTCAGTATAAGCGACATCCAATACCACAAATGGTGCAAGAATATATCCGCTCTGTTGTACGCCCTCCGTATCCACAAATGTAATTAGATACCAGAGATCGGAATTATACGCCGTAACCATTTCCCCCGGAATCGGTTCACCCTCAACCATGACACGATGCCCGGAATTAAGCGTCGCGACTAAAGTGGACGCGGATGAAGTTGAAGATCTTACATTCGCTTCCTTTGCGGAAATCGTTGCGTTCAAAACGAGATCTGCAGAAACTTCTTGCATAGGCACAAGATAGAGCGACCCTAATATCACAATCGCAGACAAGAGCATAGCAACTATACGAGTAAAATTAGTATTTTTATAACTCGTACAAACTATTGAGCGCTTCATTATTACGGTAGTCGCATGAAAATTTCTATTAATTGTAACGCCCTCCAAGAATGTTGCTTTTATTGCATTTGCAATTATTTTACCAAAACGCCACTACAGTACTATTACAGTAAGATATCAGATATGCGGTAGTTTTGTGTGAACAAACAGTACTCATAGTTTTGAGGCAAAAAGCACTAGTCGACAAAAAAAAGCCCCGGGTTATCCGAGGCTTCTTGGTGGCTCACCGGAGGTTCGAACTCCGGACCCCCTGATTAAAAGTCAGGTGCTCTACCAACTGAGCTAGTGAACCATATGGCTGGGGTGGCAGGATTTGAACCTACGAGTGCGGGAGTCAAAGTCCCGTGCCTTACCGCTTGGCGACACCCCATCGAGCGGCCGTACCGCCAAAGGAATAGATATATATGGGGTGGAATATGGGAATCGAACCCATGACCTCTAGTGCCACAAACTAGCGCTCTAACCAACTGAGCTAATTCCACCATATCCGTACCATTAAAGGCACGAATGAAATTATATGTTTCAAAGAGATAATTGTCAACCGATTCAGTAATATAAGATAGTACAAAAGTCAAAAAGCTTTCTCGAAAAGCTAATTCAGCATCTAAATTAAACGGCTACAATCCATTAACCTAACAAATAACGCCCAACTACAAGCGTTTGAGAATCGAACGTGCAACGTGAACACCGCTGGCTCCTGCCTGAGACAACCCTCTGGTAATTCCCGCTCCGTCACCGACTGCGAAAAAATTGGGCATCATCGTCTCAAGTTCATTCGAAAGACTCAGTCGGGCGCTGTAAAATTTGACTTCAACGCCGTAGAGCAATGTGTCCTGATTTGCTGTTCCGGGTGCCAATCGATCCAACACCTGAATCATCTCGATGATATTATCAAGGTGTCTCTTAGGCAAGACTAACGACAAATCCCCCGGAGTGGCATTCAGCGTCGGTTTTACAAAGCCCTGAGGCAACCGATGTCCGTTCGTTCGTCTACCGTCAAGCAAGTCGCCAAAGCGTTGAACTATGATACCTCCTCCCAGCATATTGGATAGTGAAGCGATGCGTTTGCCGTACTGATAGGGTTCGTTAAACGGCGTCGTAAAGCGATTGCTGACTAATAGCGCAAAATTGGTATTTTCGCTTCGTAATTCGGGGTCGGTATAACTATGTCCGTTAACCGTAATAATACCGTCGGTATTTTCAGTAACAACATATCCATAAGGATTCATGCAAAACGTCCGAACCATATCCTTGTATCGTGATGTTCTGTACAATAGCTTTGCCTCATACATCGCATCCGTAATTTCCTTGAAAACAATAGCCGGCAACTCAACACGCACACCTAAATCCACTTGATTATTAATCATCACCAACTTGAGTTTTCGGCATTGATCCTGAAACCATTCCGCACCGGAGCGACCCGGAGCCGCAATTAGATATTGACACTCCAAATCACCAATTGTAGTTTCAAGAACATATGAACCATCCGGCCTTCCGCTGATTTCTTTCACAACAGTACCGGTAATCAAATCAATCCTCTCATTCAAAAAGCGAAATTGGGATGAGAGCAGCTCGCGGTTTTTCTCCGTGCCCAGATGCTTACATTGCGCATCCATCAGATGAAGATCCAGACCGATTGCCTTTCTTCGAATTTCTTCGGCTTGAGGTGTGTTGGTCGAAAATATAACATCGGTCGCGCCAAATTGAGCATTTACGGAATCCACATACTCAATCAGAGACATCACGTCCTTATCCGATAGATACTCGTTAAGCCACCCGCCAAAAGCAGTCGTAAAATTGAACTTGCCATCGGAAAATGCTCCGGCACCGCCAAAACCACGCATAATCGCACATGGCTTACATCCAATACAATGATCAACTTTGTTCTCTATTATTGGACACCTTCGCTTCTCGACCGGGTGCCCCTGCTCAATCAGTGCAATCTTTAAATCCGGCCTCTTAACTGTAAGTTCATATGCCGCGAAAATGCCGGCAATACCCGCGCCGATTATCGCTACGTCATATTTCTTCATGGCTGTCATATAGTCACACTTTCTTCAACACCGTCAGACTGTAATATATCCTTATCATACTCGAATGGCGTCAACCCCTCAAATAGCTCAGGATTATTCGATTTTTGTATGCAATACACTTTATAAAACGCGGTAGTTATATAAGGAGTAATCCAGTACATCAGCAAACCAGACGTCATATAATTCAAAAAATACCAACCAATAAAAGTCAGATTCAGAAAAACCATTCGAAGCTTGATGCCTTTTGCTAACTTGATACTGAGATTAACTGCTTGATTCATTTTCAAACCGTCATACTCAGCAATAATAAATTCTGTAAATCTATACGCATATGCGCACCGAATAAACCAAAGATTGGCCAGAATCGGAAGGAGAAAAATTATAAGGATCAATAACATCGGAAACAAAATCAGCAATAAATTGTTATTTGAATTACCAAGCGAATCAAGAAATGGCAGAACAAAATAAAATATGATCCAAGGTACATATATTGCAACAAAAAACACAACGGAATTCAAAGCGAGTCTTATGTCTTTTGCAAACATTCCGGCGACTTGATTCAAGTATCTGCCCTTTTTAAATGAATAAAAAATTGATCCAAAACCATTATCGGGACTTTTACGAACCATATTAATCAGATAACGATTATATCCGACCGTAAGCGGTGCGATAACAAATATGCCGAATAAAACAATCAAAAGAAGAATCAGAAGGAATGATAAAATAAAAACTATAAATCCGGTACTCGCAAACCAGCTGTAATCGATTTGATGAGATTCGCTTTCTATAATAAAAGCGCCTCCTGAAACAAATAGAAATATTGTAGATGCCGTCACGATAAAAGTCACCGGTACAGAAATAATTAACGAATATATAAATGTTGCCAAAACAGCATTAATCGGGCTTCCATCTGTTAAAGAGTTCCAAGCCTTTTTGCGAATATCAGAATACTTCCACAAAGTTTTATCCTCCATTATTTTTACAACTACATTGAATATATCATATAAATCCGCAAGCTGCATCATGACGTAGAAGTCATCATTTATAGAGTATATTCTGCATTTAAAGGTATCGATCGTATTAAGAATAAGGAATCACATATAGTATTTGATTGTTAAGTATTTCGATTGCAGATTCATCGGTAAACTTTTCTTCAGGCAGATCCGAAAATTCATATTGCACAAAGGGTGTTATGGCATCGAACAACCTATCGAAGTGTTGTATAATGATTCAAGTTAATATAAAAATGCGCGAGGTTCATATGATTGAAGATGCCTTCATTACTTTTCCAAAAGGATTTATTGCAACCGGCATTCATGTCGGACTAAAAAAGACAAATGCTCCCGATTTTGCTTGTATCGCATCAGAGACGCCTTGTCATGTCGTCGGCGTTTATACGACTAACTTGGTTAAGGGGCACTCTCTCAAACGATCAATGGATCTTATAAATAGCAGAACTGATTTTCGAGCCGTATTAATCAATAGCGGCAACGCCAATGCCTGCATCGGTCCCCAAGGCGTTGAAGATGCTGATCTGATTGCGAGTAAATTTGCTAATTATTTCGGTTGTTCCGGCTCAGAAGTTCTTACGTTTTCAACCGGTGTCATTGGGCAGAGAATGCCGACCGAAATAATTCTGTCCTCTCTTCCTCAAGTCGTCAGCAGTTTAGGAAATACTGCTGAAAGCTCTCATGATGCAATGCATGCCATCATGACCACCGATACGGTCGAAAAGGAAGCAGCTGCTCAGATCGAATGCCATGCCGGAAAAGTGAGAATCGCAGCTATCGCTAAGGGATCCGGAATGATTCATCCCAATATGGCCACAATGATCAGTGTGATTACAACCGACGTTGATATGGATAAGGATCTCCTCTCGTCACTTCTTAAGAAAATTTCTCGTACCACCTATAATCGCGTCAGTGTTGACGGGGATACTTCCGTATGTGATTCCGTTATCATAATGGCAAACGGCCAAAGCGGCGTTCGCATAGAAGAAAATTCGGAGGCTTTCGAACTCTTTGAGTCTGCCCTTTATGACATTTGTGAAGACCTTTCTCGAAAGATTGCCGCCGACGGTGAAGGTGCTACGAAATTGATTGAGGTCAATGTCACGGGTGCTCCGACATCACAAGATGCTTACCTTTGTGTCCTCAGTGTCTGCCGCTCACCTCTAGTCAAAACCGCAATATACGGAGAAGATGCGAATTGCGGACGAATAATCACTGCTCTTGGATATTCAGGAGCTCAAATCAACCCCGAAATGATTGATATATTCCTTGGCTCACTGCCCGTATATAAAGATGGGTGTGCATTACCATTTGATGAAGAAGTCGCCAAAGATATCTTGAAACAAAAAGAAATCGGCATCGAGATTCATCTCAATGCCGGTGATTTCAACGATCGTATGTGGACTTGTGACTTCTCTCATGATTATGTCACGATAAATGGTAGCTACAGGAGTTAGTCTTCTCGTTGAACCAGATCAAATGTATACTTTTCAGCGTCATGATCGATTCGTACGAGTGACGCTTTTTCAAGTTTACCCATCAGATACATATCGGCCAAAGGATCTTCAAGTCGACGCTGAATGGTTTTTCGCAAAGGCCTCGCACCATATTTAGGATCGTAACCTTCACGGGCTAGCTGATCCTTAGCTTTTTCGGAAACCTCCAAAGCTATAAATTTTTCAGAAAGAGAGTGGGAGAGTTCTCTGAGCATCAAATCCACGATTGTGCGGATCTGTTCTGATGTTAACTCTCGGAATACAATAATCTCGTCAATACGATTCAAAAACTCCGGACGGAACATATCCTTGAGCACGGTTTGAACGCGGCTTTCTAATGCTACATGCCCTTCTGCACCGAATCCGATACCGTTGGACTTAAGAGTCGTTCCTGCATTGGAAGTCATAACTAAAATCGTATTTTCAAAATTCACCAATCTGCCGTGACTGTCGGTTAACCGCCCGTCATCCAGAATCTGAAGTAACAGGTTAAAAACGTCCGGATGCGCCTTTTCAATCTCGTCGAAAAGCAACACTGAATATGGTTTACGACGCACACGCTCTGTCAATTGTCCGCCGTCATCATAACCGACATATCCCGGAGGAGAACCAATCATCTTGCTGACTGTGTGGGCTTCCATAAACTCGGACATATCCAATCGAATGAGAGCATCTTCTCTCGAAAACATCGCCTCAGCGATTGCTTTGACGAGTTCTGTTTTACCGACACCGGTCGGGCCGACAAAAATAAACGAAGCGGGTTTGTGCTTCTTGCCAAATCCGGAACGGTTACGACGAATGGCTCGTGCTAAAGCACTTACAGCTTCGTCCTGGCCAACAACCCGCTCGTGAAGACGATCTTCAAGTTTTAATAATTTCTCAGATTCAGACTCTGAAATTCTCTGTATGGGAATTCCGGTCCACATCTCTACGACACGAGCAATGTCTTCTTTAGAGATAATAGTAGGCACAATCTCACTCTCAAGAGAAAATTGTTCTTGCTCAAGACGCAATAAAGTTGCCTTAGTTTCAGCTTGGATTTCATAAAGTTTTTGCTCTTCGATCATCTGCGGTGCCGATGCCTCTATCTTCTGCTCAACACCGGCTAATGCAATCTTGACCTGCTCGATTTCTAAACCGATCTGTTTGAGCTTAACCAAGCGAACTTCTTGAAGATTCGCACGGGAACCGGCTTCGTCTAACAAGTCAATTGCTTTATCGGGCAAAAAGCGATCCATAATATATCGAGTGGCAACCTTTACAGAGTATTCAATCACCTCATCGGAATAAGATACGTGGTGATGGGATTCGTAATAATCACGAATTCCTTTAAGAATCTCAATGCTCTCAGCTTCAGAAGGTTCATCAATAATAACTTTCTGAAAACGTCTTTCGAGTGCAGAGTCTTTCTCAATAAAGCGACGATATTCATCTAATGTGGTCGATCCAATGACACGAATCTCACCCTTCGCCAGGGCAGGTTTCAAAATATTAGCGGCATTCATGGCACCTTCGGCGTCACCGGCGCCCATAATATTATGTAGTTCATCGATGACAAGAATGATATTTCCGCTCTTTCTGGCATCATCGACGACACCTTTCATTCGGCTCTCAAATTGACCTCTGAATTGGGTACCGGCTACCATTGCAGTCATATCCAATAAATAGACCGACATATCCAATAATTTTGCCGGAACCTCCCCGGATGCTATTCTTACCGCTAACCCTTCGGCAATGGCTGTCTTGCCGACACCCGGCGCTCCCAGTATAGCCGGATTATTCTTGGTTCTGCGATTAAGAATCTGAACTACACGCTCTAATTCCTTCGCGCGACCGATAATCCGATCAATCTTTCCTTCTTTGGCTTTCATCGTCAAATTGGTACCAAATTGATCCAAAAATCTCAGTTTAGGTTCTTTCTTGCGGGAATTGGCGTTTTTATCCGCGGTCTTTCGCCCCGGATCACCGGACTCCGCATTTTTGGAAGAAGTATATGGCAGATTGTTATCGTCCTCAGGAGAAGAAAACGGAGAATCGGACTGCATCGAAGATTGATCTCCGATATCTAAAAATCCGAGGTTTGAAATATTCTCCTCCTCATATGGCATAAGTTCGCTGTCTTCATCCGAATCATCAGCGGAAAACATCTCACCATATGCCTCTCCCTCTTCACCCATTAACATTTTAAAGATATCTTCCGGCATCATGCTCTCCGCGTTAGCAGATGACATAACGTTATTAAGTCTTTCAGATAGTTTATCGATGTTAGATTCGTTGATACCTGATTTAGCGAACATCTCCTCGATTCCGCCAATTCCGGTCTCGTAGGCACACTTGAGACACAGTCCCTCTGTGATACGTCTGCCGTTATCAATGCGAGTCGTGTACACAACCGCTACGTTCTTCTTGCAAATGATGCATTTTGACATTTATTTATCCTTGTCTTCCTTTATTTTTCTCTTGAATGGCTTAGGTGCCGTAGCAATCTCAAGCCGGTCATTTTCAAGTCGCTTCGCAGAAGCTCTGCTCTCGTCGTGATTAGGCACGAGGTGTGCCTCACGTTCCAGTATTCGCTTGAGGTATTGTCCGGTATAAGAGGAATCGCATTTCGCGACCTCTTCCGGAGTTCCCTCGGCAACTATGAAACCGCCCTTATCTCCGCCCTCAGGTCCCAAGTCAATGATGTAATCAGCAGTCTTGATAACATCCAGGTTATGCTCGATGACCAAAACAGTATTACCATTTTCTGTCAGTCTCTGCAAAATGTCAACCAACTTATGCACGTCCGCAACATGCAGGCCGGTGGTTGGCTCGTCTAAAATGTAGAAAGTCTTACCGGTACTTCTCTTTGAGAGTTCAGTAGCTAATTTAACTCGTTGAGCCTCGCCGCCGGACAATTGAGTGGAGGGTTGACCTAACCGAATGTATCCCATTCCAACATCAACTATTGTTCTTAACTTCCTTGCGATTTTAGGAATGCTCTCAAAAAACGACAAGGCTTCTTCGACTGTCATATCCAAAACATCTGCAATACTCTTACCCTTGTATTTGACCTCCAAAGTCTCTCGATTGTAACGCCGACCTTTACATACATCACACGTCACATATACATCAGGCAAAAAATGCATTTCGATTCGATTCACGCCATCGCCCGAACACGCTTCACATCTGCCACCGCGGACATTGAAACTAAATCGACCGTTTTTGTAACCTCTGGACCTGGCCGCTTCTGTCTGCGCAAACAGTTCTCGAATCAAATCAAAACAGCCGGTGTATGTCGCCGGATTCGAACGCGGCGTCCGCCCAATAGGACTTTGATCAATAGCAATGACCTTATCCAACAGACTGGCACCCGAGAATTTCTTATACTTACCCTGTTGACGTCTTGCACCGTTAAGATCTCGAGATAATCGCTTCAAAATAATACCGTTGACCAAAGAACTTTTCCCGGAACCGGACACGCCCGTAATACAGGTCAAAACACCTATAGGGATACGAACATCAATGTTCTTCAAATTATTCTCGCTTGCTCCCGTAATCGACAGATACTGATCACCCATAGGTCGTCGAATCGGAGGAATCGGTATAAACCTCTCACCGCTAAGGTATTGTCCGGTAATCGAATCAGATATACGCTCCAACTCCTCAGCGGTACCGATAGCGACGACCTTCCCGCCTCTTTCACCGGCTCCGGGTCCCATATCAATAATCAGATCTGCTTCCCGCATTGTCTCTTCATCATGCTCAACGACCAAAACTGTATTGCCAAGCGCTTTAAGATGTCTTAGAGTGCCGAGCAACCTTGCATTGTCGCGCTGGTGTAAACCGATTGACGGTTCATCAAGAATGTATAACACACCCATCAACCCGGAACCAATCTGCGTCGCAAGTCGGATGCGTTGTGACTCTCCTCCTGATAATGTCGAAGCCGATCGACTTAGGGTCATATAATCTAATCCAACGTCAGAAAGAAACTTTAATCTGGCATGGATTTCCTTCAAAATGGGTTCCGCTATTGTCTTTTGACGACTGGTAAGCTTAAGATGGTCAACATAATTCAAAGCATGTACAATCGGAAGGCAAGTAAACTCGTATATATTGAGATTATTGATTCGAACAGACAAACTAACCGGATTCAAACGTGCGCCGTTACACTTCGAGCACGGATGAATCGACATATATTGCTCATAATAATCCTTCATGTCTCCCGACCCGGTTTCTCTATATCGCCGTTCGAGACTCGGTACAACGCCCTCCCACTTGCTTTTATATTCAGCACCGCGAGGATATTTGCTATAACGTGTGTCAACATCCAGAATCTCTCCGCCGTTACCGTAAAGTATAATGTCTCTGACTCCTTCGGGAAGATCCTTCCACTTAGTATCCAGAGAAAAATGATAACGTTTTGACAATGCCAATATAAACGCTCGTCCCCAGCTGGTCGGCTCATCAAAATTCCATCCGCCGGTTCGTATCGCACCCTCATTGATTGAAAGATTATCATCCGTAACACAAAGCTCAGGATCTATATACGAATGCGTACCCAAACCGGAGCAATCCGAACATGCGCCAAAAGGATTATTAAACGAAAACATTCTCGGAGAGGGCTCATCATAACTAACACTGCAACTCAAACACGCGTACTTCTGCGAAAACAAGAGTTCGAGCTCACTGTACTGAATGTCCCCGAATTCATCTTCATGCTCCGGAACCATGATATGCACTCGAACAATACCGTCAGCCATATTCATTGCAGTCTCAAGCGAATCTGTGAGCCGAGACTGAATATCCGATCGCATGATAATGCGATCTACCACTAATTCAATATTATGCTTTTCATTCTTTTTGAGAGGTATTTCGTCATCCAGCTCAAAAATTTCAGAATCTACGCGAACACGCGCAAATCCGGCTTTACGCAACTTATCGAAAAGTTTCGCATACTCGCCTTTGCGAGCCGAAACAAGTGGAGCCAGTATAACAAGACGCGTACCTTCGACATATCCATTAAGCGTATCAATAATCTGATCAACGGACTGCGTGGAAATCTCGAGTCCGCAACTTGGGCAATGCATCGTCCCGACACGCGCAAAAAGCAATCTCAGGTAATCATATATCTCGGTTACCGTGCCGACCGTCGATCTCGGATTCTTGCTGGTGGTCTTCTGATCTATAGATATGGCAGGCGAAAGACCATCAATTTGATCAACATCCGGTTTTTCCATCTGTCCCAAAAATAGTCTGGCATAAGAAGACAATGATTCAACGTAACGTCGTTGACCCTCTGCGTAAATCGTGTCAAAAGCCAGAGACGATTTACCTGATCCGGACAATCCGGTCAGCACCACAATCTGGTCTCTGGGTATATCCAGGTTAACATTTTTGAGGTTGTGCTCACGAGCTCCTCTAATTCTGATATATTGATCCATAACTAAATCCTCAAATAAATCCGAAAGTATGTTCTTGTTCCTGAATTAGTTTATCATAGTGACGAGAAAAAATAACCACGGACATACGCGAGATTTAAATTTTTACAATTTGTTCCCTTTAGCACTTGTCTGGATTTCTTTCGTATGGTATTATCCTTTCTGCATCAATAAAACGGCCCTATGGTCAAGCGGTTAAGACGCTGCCCTCTCAAGGCGGAATCAGGAGTTCGATTCTCCTTAGGGTCACCAACACACTCAAGCTATTGCTTGGGTGTTTTTTTTTGACAATACTCATAAAAAAGCCACACCGTACGATGTGGCTTGATGGCTTATTCTTCGTCCTCTTTATCTTCTCGATTCTCAATCTGAACATACCGTCTTCTCTTGCGAACGGATTTGTAGGCGGGTCTCATAATTCGACCACCGGAGACAAGCTCTTCAATTCGATGTGCACTCCATCCGGCGATTCGAGCACAAGCAAAGATCGGTGTAAACAACTCCGGCGGAATACCTAACATGGAGTAAATAAATCCGGCGTAGAAATCAACGTTAGCACAAACGATTTTATCATTCTTCTTAACGCGGTTGAAAACTTCCGGAGCCAAACGTTCCGTAAGCGTATACAATTCGTATTCCTCTTCGCGTCCCGCTTCATAAGCTAAAGAACGAGCATAATCGCGAAGCAACTTCGTTCTCGGATCGGAAACCGTATATACGGCATGACCGATACCATAGATTAAGCCCGAACGATCATACGCTTGTTTGCTTAATATCTTAGTCAGATAATCGCAAATCTCCATCTCATTGCGCCAGTTCTTAACTGAAGCGGCCAGTTCTTGCATCATAGCATAAGCTTTATTGCTTGCGCCACCGTGCTGTGGTCCCTTCAGTGATCCAATAGCCGCTGCTATGACAGAATAAGTATCTGAACCCGAAGAAGAAACACAGTGAGTGACAAAAGAGGAATTATTGCCTCCGCCGTGTTCTGCGTGAAGCACTAAAGCCAAATCCAAGATTCGCGCTTCTAAGTCCGAGAATTGACCATCAGGTCGAATCAGATACAGAATATTCTGAGCAGTATTATATTCAGGCTTTGGCGAATGAAGAAAAAGGCTCTCCTTCTCGACATAGTGGCGCCTGGCCATGTAAGCATGAGCAATCATAACCGGAAAACGCGCAATTAATTCTACGCATTGTCTCAAAACGTTAGTAACTTCCAAGGAGTCCGGATCAGCATCATATGAATACAGAGCCAACACGGACCGAGCCAATTTATTCATAATGTCAGGGCTTGGTGCCTTTAGAATCATATCTTCCGTAAAATTGTCCGGCAAGTCACGACAAGCCACCAAAAGTGCCTCAAATTCAGATAATTGATCGGCTGTCGGAAGCTCTCCGAACAAAAGCAAATAGGCGGTTTCTTCAAACCCAAATCGCTTGTGCTGGTAAAATCCGGACACGATATCGGATATCTCAATCCCTTGATAGAAAAGTCTTCCCTCAACCGGGATACGCTCGGCATCATCCACGATGTAAGACATAACCTCTCCCACTTCGGTTAATCCAACTAAGACACCTGTTCCGTCAGAATTTCTAAGACCGCGCTTCACGTTGAAACGCTCGTATAGGGCAGGCTCTATTTTAGACTGAACACTGGCTTTTGCAGCCATTTCCTCGATTATTTTCGTCTTATCTTGAGAAACATCTCTCATAGGCATACCTCCCTGGTGAATCGTAAATGCGCCAAAATCATCCTAAGGTTTTAGTGTAATTCAAAAGACCACCCGCAATGAGAATTTCGGCTTGTCGCTCTGATATAGAGCAAATTGTACGGAAAGAGTACCCTTGGGTTATATTTGTTACGGTAACAGTCTCATCTTTTGCAGCTGACCGAATCTGTTCCTGCGCGTTATCGATGTATAACTCATCCAACAGAGTTATTCTATCATAGTCTGAAAGATCTGCGAAAGTCAGTGGTAAAATGCCGTTATTGATAAGATTTGCCATGTGAATACGAGCGAAAGACTTCGTAATAACGGCTTTAACACCTAACTGTAACGGAGCCAACGCTGCATGTTCACGGCTTGAGCCCTGTCCGTAATTTGCTCCGCCAATTATAAACCCGCCCTGATTCTCCTTGGCGCGCTTCGGGAACTCGGGATCCGACGGCGTCAAGCAGTAATCTGCCAAATAGGGGACATTTGAACGATAAGGCAACAACTTGGCGTTTGATGGCATAATATGGTCCGTTGTAATGTTATCCTCCAACAAAGCCAAGACTTTGCCGGAAACATTTTCAGGCAACCTCGTATTGATCGGAAATGGCTTGATGTTAGGTCCTCTGACTACTTCGATCTCGTGGTTGTCGTCGGGCGGAAGAACAACAAGATTGTCATTAATTAAGAAAGAATCAGGCATCGAAATCACCGGTGGTTGACCACAATTGATTGGATCAATAACTCTGCCTTCAATTGCAGCCAATGTTGCGACTTCCGGACTCACCAAGTAGACGTTCGCTGATGCGGTTCCCGAGCGCGCGTAAAAATTGCGATTATTGGTCCGTAATGATATAGCATCTGTCCTTGGTGATTGGCCCATTCCGATACAAGGTCCGCAAGAACACTCCAGAATACGTGCGCCCGCCGCAATCATATCCGCCAAAGCACCACATTCTGCAAGCATATTGAATACTTGCTTTGAGCCTGGCGCAATGACCAAAGACACATCGGTATGAACCGTCTTACCCTTCAATAAGGCCGCAACTTTTAACATATCCATAAGGGAAGAATTTGTGCAGGAACCAATACAAACCTGATCAACTTTTAGTCCTTCAATTTCAGAAACCTTTACAACATTATCCGGCATATGCGGCTTAGCCACCATTGGGCTTAATGTCGAGAGATCGATCTCAATCACTTCATCATAAAGAGCGTCCGAATCTGCAGACAACGCAACATAATCCGATGCTCTGCCTTGAGCCTCAAGGAATTTCCTCGTGACTTCATCAGAGGGAAATATTGATGTAGTCGCACCAAGTTCAGCTCCCATATTCGTAATGGTGGCACGCTCCGGAACTGACAAATAGTCGATACCGTCACCGGCATATTCTACTATTTTGCCAACGCCACCCTTGACGGTCATAACGCGTAATACTTCGAGAATAATATCCTTAGCGGTAGCCCAAGGCGCCAGTCTTCCCTTTAACACGACCTGGGTCATTTTGGGCATGCTAAGATAATAAGGTCCTCCACCCATCGCAACCGCAACATCCAAGCCGCCGGCACCGATAGCTAACATGCCTATACCGCCGCAGGTTGGGGTGTGGCTGTCAGACCCCAGGAGTGTATCTCCCGGGATACCGAATCGCTCAATATGGACCTGGTGGCAAACACCATTGCCGGGCTTGGAAAAACGAATGCCGTGCTTTGCGGCAACGGTCTGAATATACTTATGATCGTCTGCATTCTCGAAACCGGATTGCAACATATTATGGTCAATATACGCTACGGAAAGCTTCGTCTTGACCTTCGGAATATCAATCGCTTCGAATTGAAGATACGCCATTGTACCCGTTGAATCCTGTGTAAGAGTCTGATCAATAAGAATCGATATTTCGGAACCGGCCTCCATTGAACCGGAAATTAAATGTGCGCTAATGATTTTCTGCGATATGGTCTGCCCCATAATACCGTCCTCCTCAACTAATCGATCATTAATTATCCGTTACGACAAGTAAATTTGTCAAGTGAATCCGCCCGGCTGAATCTACGATTCCTTTTAGATTTTAGAGTTATGACAGAAAAACCAACTCGCCGATTTCTACTGATTAATTACGTATAGATGGTAATTTCAGATTAATAATTTACTCGGAATTTTCCAATTGGAAATTCTTTTCATCGAATTCAAAAACTATAATCTCACGGAGGTTCTATCTATCCAATGTGAATTCTGCCTTCCGGAAAAACATTCGAGTATTCTTTGGGTTCTCTTAACGCAAGACTGACCGCAAAAGTAACCGGTCCGATTCGTCCGATAAACATAACCGGAATAATGAGAATTTTGCTCAGCGTAGATAAAACCGGCGTGTTCGCCGACGAGACGCCAACGGTTCCAAATGCCGATGCCGATTCAAACAAAAGATCTAAATAACTCATCTGCCCTAAATCTAGCGCTTCTGCTTCTGCGAAGGATAAAAGAATTGAAAGAAATAACACTAAGCCCATCGCCATAACCAGTATGGCAATAGCTCGCTGAACTGCCTCTCTCGGAATTTGATTTTTTCGAATCACAATATTGGTATCGCCTTTAATTTCTGCATGCATTGAATACAGCAAAAGCATGAAAGTGGATACTTTAACGCCACCACCGGTAGATCCCGAACCGGCACCGATAAACATCAACATGACAGAAATGACCTTGGACGAATCAATCATCGTGGTCATGTTGATGGAGTTAAATCCTGCCGTTCTCATCGTAACCGATTGAAAGAATGCATTTGAAAGGCGGTCTCCGGCAGCTAACAAGCCCATTGCACCTTCCGAAGTATTTGAGAACTCGGCCATAAGAAAAAATGCAGTTCCCACTATCAGAAGTATTCCCGTACCCAGTAAAGTGATTCGGCTATGCACATGGAGTTTTTTTGAATTAATAGCCGCAAAAATATCTCGCCAAACGATAAACCCCAAACCGCCAGAAATTATGAGAAATGAAGTCATCAATAATACGACCGGATTATCAGCAAATCCGGTCATACTTGAATATGGACCGAAACTCGTATCTCCCATCAAATCAAATCCGGCATTACAAAAAGAAGACACAGCATGAAATGCAGATTTTGAAAGTCCGGCCCGCCAACCAAACAGCGGCACAAATTGTGTTGCAAATACAAGCATACCCAGTAATTCAAAAGAAAGGGTCATCACTACGATTGACTTAAGAAGTGACGGCAATTCCATAAACGTGAAACTACCTGAACTTTCTTGAGCCAACAGTCGTGTTTTTAATCCGACTCGACGTCTGACGATTGTGAGAAAAAATGTCGTGATTGTAACTAATCCCAAACCGCCAATCTGGATTAATCCGATAACCACAGAACGACCGAACGAGGAATATGTCAACGCCGTATCCGACAACACCAATCCGGTAACACAAGTTGCCGATACCGAAGTAAATATGGCCTTCAGTGGCCCGACACTTCGCCCGTCAGCAGACGAAAGCGGAAGCAATAGCAAGACAAAGCCCATCATGATGATGAGCAAAAAACTACCAACAATCATTCTTGCCGGTTTAGATAATAGCCATCGAAAGAATTCCTTGGATTTGCTCTTTCGGACCAACATTTACTCTCTTACCATCTCTTTCCAGATTTGTTCGATACTCTTCGAATCACAAACCAGAGTTAGCATATCTCCGGCATGCATGACCGTGTCGCCTTTTGGTGTAATTACATCACCGTTGCTATTCACTACAACGACCTTGGAACCATTGACAAATCGATAGTCAGAAAGAGTCTTTCCGCAAGCTTTTGAACGAGCCGAAAGTTCAAATTCGACCAAGACGTATTTTGAACCTTTGATTTTGTGAACAATTCTAAGGCCCTTAAAATCAATCTCCTGCTCTATCATCTCAGCAAGAATTTGTGTGCCGGAATAGGATTTGTCGACACCAAAACGGGACATCACCTCAAGATTTCTGGGATTGTTTACTCTGGCAACCGCTACCGGAACACCACAGAATTTTTTAGCTATCTGGCAGGCGATTAAATTCGTCTCATCCTTGCCGGTTAATGCGACGATCATATCCGCACCTTTGCAAGCAGGTCCAAGTACCGCAAGAATTGAACCGTCACCATATATTACCGAAGCCGAGAGCTGATTTGCCATTCTATTCGCAGACTTCTCGTCTTGTTCGATAATAGTAACTTCATGCTCTTGCACAAATTCTCGAATCAGATAGTAAGCAACCTTACCCGCGCCGACAATAACAATCTTCATAAGCTTCTCCTCACGAAATCTGCGTAGCTAATACAAGCTTGTCGCCTTTTTCTATTTTCGTCGTCGGCAGCGCCAATATCAGATGATCATGGCGAATGATACCGAAAACATGCCGTCCGTCAGTATCTTCGAGGTCTCGAACACGACTTCCGAGCAAATCGGGGTCCGGTTCAATCATGCTGAACTTGACATGATGTCCAAGTACATTCTGATCACAAAACCCAACGACTTTCTCCTTACCCAAATCTTCAAGTTCGCCAATGATGGCATCCACTGTCAAAAGAGGAGACGATAAAGTGACATAGCCCATTTCATCAAATAGGTTGTAGCTCTCTGTCTCAAATACGCGAGAAATGACATGTTTGACATTAAATAATTCATGCGCGATCTGAGTGGCCATGAGATTCTGGTTCTCATTTTCACTGACGGCACATACTGCATCGGCCATTTGAACTCCCGCTTCTTTAAGTACATCTATATCAATAAAAACACCATCCACGGCGACCACATCTACACCGCGCTTCTTTGCAATGGATGTCGCATCCGGATCAACTAGTACAACATCGTGATCCAACTCTAATAATCGTCTGACTAATGCAAGTCCGGCCCTGGAAGCACCTAAGACGATAATTTGCATAACAATCCTCCCTTTTAATCACCCTGACTCATGTGTGTATGCTCTTGCATCAGCACATAAGACAAAATAGCCGCCGCCGAAGCCACATTCAGAGACTCCGCACGACCCGGCATTGGAATCTTTAACAGCATATCACAATTATCACTGCATTTTTGTGAAAGACCATGAGCCTCATTACCCATAAAGACAGCAACTTTACGCTCAAAAACAGCCTCAGACAAAGGACGCCCGGACAAATGCGTTGCCACTAATTGTACACCTGAGTTTCTTAATTGCAAGCACACTTCTTCGCATGAGACTTCTTGACGAACGCGAAGCCTAAAACAAGCCCCCATTGAAGAGCGAAGAACTTTTTCGTTATAAGGATCTGCGCATTGGCCGACGAGTATGAGTTCGGAAAAATCAAACGCTTCGGCACTACGCATTATGTTACCCAGATTGCCGGGGTCCGATACATTTTCGCATACCATGATTCGTTGAAAATGCGCATCGTCTGTTGTAGTCAGATATTTCGGTTCCGTGACTACCGCTGCAACCCCCTGCGGGCTGACAGTCGAAGAGATTTTTTCAAAGACCGGGGTTGAGACACAAAGAAACTGAGTATTTGTGAATACAGGAAATCGCTTGAGCCAATCGGCTACAAGCGACCTCTTTGATTCTTGATAAACGATGATTATCGGAGAGAATCCCGAATTCAGAGCATCTTCGCAAAGTCGCATGCCCTCAACGAAGATAACGCCTTCTTTGATGGCTGTCTTTCGGTTATGCAATGAACGAATGTATTTGATTTTCGGATTATCTTTTCCGGAAATCAATTGCTCTGAATTTATCATTGTCTTCTCTTATTTTGCAACCTTAACTTGCTCGCAAAGCGCTGCAAAGCCCTTTGGGTCAGTAATAGCGATATCGGATAAAACCTTACGGTCCAGAGCGATGTTCGCCTTCTTCAGGCCATCCATCAGGCGACTATAGGACATGCCGTTCATACGTGCTGCCGCGTTGATTCTCTGAATCCAGAGACGACGAAAGTCTCTCTTCTTATTTCTACGGTCTCTATATGCATACACACCGGACTTGAGGACTTGTTGATTTGCAACTTTAAAAAGCTTGCTCTTATGTCCGAAATAACCCTTAGCCTGCTTTAATATTTTACGATGACGCGCTCTTGTGCGAACACCTCTTTTAACTCTTGTCATATTTTACCTCCTGCATTCGACTGCATTCTTTCGTAATTGACTTATTGATACTATTACTTATTTGTACGGAATCATCTTCTTTATGATTTTGGCGTTACAGGGTTTCGCAACAAGCGCGCCACGAAGATGTCTCATACGCTTGGTGGGTCGCTTACTCAGAATATGTCTGCGGAAGGCTTGGAAATAAAGAACCTTACCTGTTCCAGTGACTTTGAATCTTTTCTTAGACGAACTGTGTGTTTTTTGCTTTGGCATCTGCCGATTCCTCCTTGTTGATTAATTCTTTTTTGGCGAAAGAAACATAACCATGTTTCTCCCTTCGACTCTGGCCGGCTTGTCTATCTGTCCACACTCGGCACAAGCCTGTGCAAACTTCTCCATGACTGGATATCCTTGAGATTGGTGAGCCATTTCGCGTCCGCGATACTTGATAATCACTTTCACTCGATCTCCGTCTGTTAAAAATCGGCAAGCGTTTTTCGTCTTGACATTCAAATCATGTTCCTCAGTCGTTAATCTCATTCCGATTTCTTTGACCTCGGTCACCTTTTGATTCTTACGAGCTTCCTTATCTCTCTTGGACTGTTCAAATAAAAATTTGCCGTAATCCATTATTTTGCAAACCGGATTATCTGCATTATTTGCAATCAATACCAAATCCAATCCTTGATCCTCTGCTCTCTTGCGAGCATCAGAGATCTGCACGACCCCAATCATTTCTCCATCCGACTCAATAAGTCGAACTTCCTTAAATCGAATAGCATCGTTGATAAATTGCCCGTTAGTTTGTCTTGCGATATAAACGCACCCCCTCTAAAACAAAAATGGAACGAATCGTTATCCGCTCCAAAACAGTCGCTCTCGCGAAAATCTGTTATGAACCTCTTTGCACAGGCTTGAGGTGAGAAGCGGATGCCTCTTCTTGTTATGACGCGTTTCATATTACACGTAAGATGTAATCGTGTCAAGACTCTTCATTCCAA
>JAAYBI010000014.1 GCA_012718915.1 Clostridiaceae bacterium | reverse complement strand
ACTAAAAAGAGGATGCGAGCGAATAGCTTGCATCCTCTTTAGTTTACGTTGCGAAAAATATTGTCAAGCGTCCAAGCAATAATCTGCAAGGTCTACACACTCAATGCCATTGAACTTGAATTCAACAATCCACGGACGAAGCGTACGAACACGATTAATCTCGTCAAAGCCGAAGCGATCGGTATAGTGCTTAATAACTGTACCCAAAGCGTTCTCGTGTGTACCGACAACTATGTTCTTATTCATGTGCTTGATCAACAGCATGTTCGTAGCTGCGACGCTACGTGCCTTTACCGTCTCTAAGCATTCTCCTTCTCTTCTGTGGTAGAGAAAATCGGTCCACTGATGTTCAAGGAAATCTTCATAGTCGTCTATCCATGCATCAGCAATTTTGCGCTCTCTAAAATCACGCTCAAGATAAATCGTCTTCGAAAATTTCTCGGCAAGAGGCTTCACGGTCTCTACCGCTCGACGAAACGGACTGGAGTAGACAAAATCAACATCCTTGCTACCAAAGAACTCCGACAAACGAATACTGTCGGCCTTGCCCTTAGGAGTTAGCGGACGGTGAAGTTCGTCCTTCTGGCTCAAATCCGGCTCTGCATGTCTAATAAAATAGATTGTTGTCATTATCGCACCCCCCGAAATCAGATAGAGTCACGAAAACGTCTCTCAAAAGCATTCAAGTGCTCAACCTGTTGCGGATAAGCATGGAAATCTTTTGTCAACCACTATTAACATTATAAGCCGAATGAGCATAAAATCAATTACTTTTGTTGTTAAAAAAAATATACATTTGCAGAATTCTTGATTGAATCCCGAACAATCATTATCCGGTTGTCACCTGATTTCGACCCGCTTCTTTACTCTTATAAAGCAACTCATCAGCTCTCTTGAGGATGGATTCGAGAGAATCATCCGGTCGAACCATCGATGCACCGATAGAAATCGTAACTTTTAATGCATCCCCATTTGAGCGAAGTCCTGTATTTTCGACAATCGTTCGCATCGCATCCGCAATGACATACATGTTCTGCTCATTCGTACCGGACAATACCGCAACAAATTCTTCGCCGCCAAAGCGTCCAAACAAGTCCGAGGAACGAATCATCAGTTGGCAGGACTCTCCAACCATCTTAATGACTTCATCGCCGAGTTCGTGACCGTAGTTGTCATTGAAAGCTTTGAAATGATCAATGTCAATAAACATCACACAAAACTGCAACGAAAGTCTTTTGAAATCGTCCAGACGCGACTTAATAAAATCTTCTATATATCTTCGGTTGAACAGACCCGTCAGCTTATCTGTAAACGCCAACGCCTTGTATTTCTCTGCCTCGTTCTCAATTTCCTGTCTCTTACTGAGATCTACGAATGATTCCATAACCCCCAATATCTTGGAAAATTTCTTAATGGGCACCGTCTTTAGACTCACAGGAACCCGATATCCGTTACGATGACGAATCCAGACTTCACTCTCACGTATTTTGCCGTCCAGCATAGCCATCTTCAGCGGAGAACGTCCTTCGTGGATTGGCTCTCCGTTTTCGTTTATTGGCGACAAAATATTCTCAGTTATGGTCATACCGATCATCTCGGACGCCGGAATGCCCGTAATTCTTTCAGCACTGTCATTCCAAAAGCGAAGAACAAATTTGCGATCAATAAAATACACGCCCTCTTGAGAATAATCCAACATAGTGCGACACAAATCACACTCGGACATCACTCCGGAATCAATCGGATTCAGCAAAGGTTGATCCATTCGTTTCCTCCCGTTTGAGAACGCAACGCGCTCAGCAAAGCATTACTATATTTGTGCCCAAGAGTCTCAGCTAAAGAGCAGCATTTGTCCACAATGCAAACCAGAAAAGATTCCTTATAACGAGGGCAGCGTCTCAATGTTAGCGGCCACATGTGGCTTCCAATAATATCAGCCTCTTTCTCGTTGAGCCGAAAATATGTCTTGGCGTTGCGAAGAGCGGTGACCGGGTGACTGAAACCGTGAAGTTTTCTTCCCTCAACCGGAATGTGCCAATCGTATAAGAAAAAATCGTGCAGCAAGGCCCCTCTAATCATACTCTCTTCATCAATACGAATATTCAGCAACCGGGAAATATAAAGACTGTAATGCGCAACGGCATATACATGCTCAAGCGTAGACGTATTGCCGTGTTGGCAATAATTCGCCATTTCGAGAACCGTCGGCTCGTTGAGTAATATATGCTTTAATCGAAGCGACGTTTTTGTCCGAAGACGTCGCATCACTGAAATATCCGCCAAGCCATCCTCCCCTTAATGATTGAACACGCACTCGTTATATCCAGACAAACACAACAAATGGCATAAGAAATAGAGCAGAGTATTTATCTTATGAATAAATATACCGACTGATTTTTTAGATGTCAAACAAGACCTTGTTAACATTGTCCAAAAATATGCTTTACAATGTAAATATTGTTGATGCTATGGCTGTCTTGTCACCTGTCAAGACAGGTGCTAAAATACACTTACTCTATGAAATAACGAGGACGACCCACATGAATGATTTGATTTCGCGACTCGAGACGCTCAAATCGGAGCGTGACGCAGTCGTTTTGGCGCATTACTACGTCGACGGTTCTGTACAAGATGCCGCTGATTATGTCGGAGACTCATACTACCTCAGCACCATTGCCAAGAACAGCCCTCATCAGACTATTCTTTTTTGCGGCGTCAAATTTATGGCGGAAAGTGCCAAGATACTAAGCCCCGAAAAAACTGTAGTCATGCCCGATACGATGGCGGACTGCCCCATGGCTCATATGGTTTCTCCGGAGTATGTCAACAACATTCGCGAGTCTTATTCCGATCTGACCGTCGTTTGTTACATCAATTCAACCACTGAAATTAAGGCGGTTTCTGATGTATGCGTTACATCATCAAATGCAAAAAAAATCATTTCCGCCACCAGCACCAAAAACATCCTGTTCATTCCCGATCGTAATCTTGGTTCCTATCTTCAAGGATTTTTTCCTGAAAAGAATTTCATTCTCCCAAAGGGTTGTTGCCCCGTGCACAGTGACTTAACCACGGAAGACCTCCTCTCAATAAAGCAAAATGACCCCGAGACTTTGGTATTAACTCATCCGGAATGCGAACCGGAAATAGTAGGACTATCTGACTTCGTCGGAAGCACCTCTGAAATTATCGACTTTCCGGCTCATTCCAAAGCGAATAACTATATCATTTACACCGAACATGGTGTCGCTCACATCTTGAAGCAGAAATACCCGGACAAGACATTTCTTTTCCCGTCACCCATTCCGGTATGCAAAGATATGAAATTAATCACTTTAGAGAAAGCCGTACGTTCGCTCGAAACGATGGCAAGCCCAATTGAAGTTCCCGAATCACTGAGAAAGGCAGCACAGCAGGCGTTAATCAGAATGCACGAGCTGGCCGGTTAAGATTATGAAAGATAATTCAAATGCAATTGACGTTATTATCGTTGGTACCGGTGCTGCCGGTATATTCTGCGCCCTGAACCTGCCGGATACTTTGTCCATCCACATGGTCACCAAGGACAGTCTTGAGAACAGTGCCTCTTATCTGGCACAAGGCGGCATTGCCGCGCTTCGTGACGCCACCGATTACGACGACTATTTTGAGGATACGCTCAGAGCGGGTCACTACAAAAATTCGCGCAAAGCCGTCGATACGATGATTCGCCAATCTCCGCTAATTATTCGAGAACTTCTTGACTATCATGTCAGATTCAATCGCACCGGAGATGATTTAGCCTATACAAAGGAGGGCGGTCACTCGCAATCCAGAATTCTCCACCATGACGACATCACCGGCAAAGAAATTACAAGTAAACTGTTAAACAGTCTTCGGAAGAAAAGCAATATCAACATTGAAGAATATACAAGAATGGTCGATATCGTCGTCCGTGACGAGCAATGTGTCGGCGTCGTTACTATCGATAAAAGCGGCACTCCAAAAGTACTTTTTGCAAAAGCGGTCGTGCTGGCAACAGGCGGCATCGGAGGACTATTTAAACATTCTACTGCTTTCTCCCATATTACTGGCGACGCATTGGCCGTCGCCGTTAAGCACAACGTGAAGCTTCGCGATGTCAACTACATTCAGATCCACCCTACTGCCCTGTACTCCGAAAAGCCGGGACGGCGTTTTTTAATTTCCGAAGCCGTCAGAGGTGAAGGCGCCTACCTCTTGAATGCCGCGATGGAACGCTTCACAGATGAATTGCAACCTCGCGATGTCGTTTCAGACGCGATCCATAAACAGATGAAAAAGGACGGGCGTGAATATGTGTATTTATCATTGACCCATTTACCTGCTGATATGATTAAGTCGAGATTTCCAAATATCTATCAACACTGCTTGAAAGCTGGATTTGACTTGACCAAAGAGCCCATTCCCGTCACGCCGGCACAGCACTATTTCATGGGCGGCATAAAGGTCGACCTAAAAGGACAGACCTCAATGCCCTATTTATATGCGATCGGAGAGACCAGTTGCACCGGTGTTCACGGCAAAAACCGTCTCGGAAGCAATTCTTTGCTCGAGAGTCTTGTATTCGCACAACGAGCGGCTTCGGATATTACTCAAAACATCCCCTACCGACCGACCGAACCAATCGATATTGATTTGTCTTATTATGTAGGAAGGGATTTTGATCAGGAATACAAAAACATCGTCCTCGACGAAATCAAAAGAAGGGATACAAATTTTTATGAAGAATGGTGTAATGACAATAGTAAAATGGGATGATGCCATCATCAGCGCGCTCAAGGAAGATATTACTTATGAAGATATCAGCACGCAGGCTGTCATGCCCCATCCGACCGCTGTCAGCGTCGACTTGATATGCAAACAAGACGGTGTCATCTGCGGGTTGGACGTTTTCGAGAGAGTATTTACCCTTTTGGATTCAAAAGTGATTTTTAAGCGATTTGCGGAGGACGGAGATCCGGTCAAAGCCGGAAGTAAAATCGGTGTGCTTACAGGCGACGGACGCGTAATTTTGTCCGGAGAACGCACCGCTCTCAATTTTTTGCAACGGATGAGCGGGATTGCTACGCTCACTGCTCAAATGGTAAAAGTGCTCAAGGGATCCGGCACACGTTTATTGGACACCAGAAAGACGACCCCCAACATGCGGGTCTTCGAAAAATATGCCGTAAAGTGCGGCGGCGGGACCAATCACCGCTATAATCTTTCCGATGGTATACTCCTTAAAGATAATCACATTGATGCCGCCGGTTCAGTTAAGCGGGCAATTGAAATGGCACGCGAATATGCGCCCTTTGTTCGAAAAATCGAAGTCGAAGTTGAGAATCTCGAGATGCTCAGCGAGGCAATCGAAGCCGGAGCGGACATCATAATGCTCGACAATATGGATAACGAGACAATAAAGAAAGCCGTCGAAATGGTTCGCGGCAAGGCCCAAACCGAGGTGTCCGGTAATGTCACTCTTTCAAGGCTGGAAGAGCTCTCAAAGCTCGGGGTGGACTTTATCTCCGCGGGAGCATTGACACACTCTGCGCCTATCCTGGATCTATCCATGAAGAATCTTCACCCCATCAAGTAAATTCACCGCACCGTGAACAACCCGAACATCAGCGGAGGCAACCGATTGGACAACGGAACCAGAAGGAAGAGAATCAAGGAGATCATTGATCATCGCACCGAGCCGATTTCCGGAAGCGATTTGGCACGTGACCTGAATGTGAGTCGGCAAGTCATCGTTCAGGATATAGCATTTCTCCGTGCATCCGGTGAATCAATTCTATCGACAGGAAGAGGATACTTACCCGGAGGTATCTCCCATGATGGCTTTTCGCGCGTTGTGTATGTTCGGCATAATGCAGAAGAAATTCAAGATGAACTATATACCATTGTTGACTTCGGTGGGCGAATTCAAGATGTCTTCGTCATTCATCCGGTATACGGCAAAATTTCGGCGGAACTTTCAGTTCGCAATCGAAAAGATGCAGATCGATTTCTTGAAGATATCCATAACAACAAGACCAAGCCCCTTTTAGAACTCACGGGAGCAGTCCACGCTCATACCATAACGGCAGAGAGCCAGGATGTTCTTGACGCCATTGTCGATGCGCTAAAAAGCAGAGGCTACATTCTTGACTGATCTCTGATTGTTCTTCCGTGATCATTCTTTACTGACCCGAGGCGGATGCATTCTTATGATATAATTAAATGGTATTCAAAACTGTAGTAATACAGTTTTTTTCGATTGGATTATTTTGAGGAGAAACAATGACACTTTTATTCGATAAATTCAAGGAAGTGCTCTTTTCGGTGGTCCCGATTGTAATACTCGTATTGCTCGCGAGATTCATCTTTGTTCCGATAACGGACAGCGAGATGATTCGGTTTCTCTTGGGTTCCATTCTAATCATCATCGGTTTAGCCTTATTTCTCTCCGGTGCCGAAATCGGCATAACGCCAATAGGTCATTTTCTTGGCGGAAGATTACTCCGCAGCGGAAAACTTTATATCCTATTGTCCCTTAGTATTGCCTTAGCGTTTTTTATTTCGGTGGCTGAGCCCGACTTGCGCATCCTCGCTTCTCAGGTGGACTTATTTTCCGGCGGAGCCATCCCAAAGTTTCTGTTGGTGATCGTTGTTTCTTTAGGGTTTGCTTTACTCATGTCAGTTGGTATGATTCGTATCATCAAGAATATTCCGCTTTATATCGTCATGATTCTTATTTACGGTGTCATCCTAATCCTTTCACTTTTTGTTTCTCCCGAATTTCTGTCTGTCGCATTTGACTCTTCCGGAGCGACGACCGGAGCTCTGGCCGTTCCTGTAATTCTGGCAATTTCAATCGGTGCTTCAACGCTGAAAAAGAATTCGAAAGCATCAGAAAAAGATAGTTTTGGCTTAGTTGGTATAATTTCAACCGGTCCGATTTTGGCCGTATTGACACTCGGTCTGATTATGCGCCCAAATTTCTCTGCTACAGGCCCTGACGTCGCGACTCATACTGCGGAAGACGCCATCATAGCGCCCTTTCTGTCATCATTCAAATCATCCCTGATCGAAACCTTTTTGTCGCTTGTACCGATCATCGCTTTTTTTCTGGTTTTTGCTCTTCGAAAAAACGCAATGCCAAAAAAAGACATCAAGCGCGCGCTCAAAGGTCTCGGGTACGCGTTCATCGGCCTTTCTTTGTTTCTCTGCGGTGTTCACACGGGTTTCTTAGATGTAGGCAGGAGCATTGGCTTACATGCCGCATTAATCCCCAATCGAGCCCCGATATTGATTGTCTCTTTCTTGTTAGGACTCATCACCGTATTGGCCGAGCCGGCCGTACACGTTCTCACCGCTGACATCGAGAGCGTAACGGGCGGATACGTCAAGCGAAAAGCGGTGATGGTTTCTTTGTCGCTCGGCGTTGCGCTCGCGATTTCCTTTTCGGTTCTTCGTATCATAATTCCGGAATTACAGCTGTGGCATTTTCTTGTTCCCGGATACGCCATTGCTTTGGCGTTGACATTTTTCACACCGAAGATTTTTGTAGGTATGGCTTTTGACGCGGGAGGTGTCGCCTCCGGCCCAATGGCAGCAACCTTTATTCTCGCATTTACCTCGGGGGCGGCCTCAGCGGTCGAGGGTGCCAATGCGCTCTCTGACGGCTTTGGTATGATTGCGATGGTTGCAATGATGCCCATCATTACGATTCAAATCCTTGGTACGCTCTTCAAAATCAAATCACGAAAGAACAAAGGGGTGTCGACATGATAGCGGATATCACTAAAGACTATGCTATTTTGACGGTTGTGGTTCACCGAGATTCTGCTGAACGCGTAATACGTATTTCGAAGAAATGCGGCGTTACCGGATTTACCATTCATTACGCATCCGGATTCTCTTCCAATCCGGTGCTTCGAGCCCTTTCCCTGTCTGATGTCTCTCTGGAGATGGTTATTATGTTGGCCGAAAAATCAATTGTTCTGAGTGCCATGAGGGAACTCGATCAAGCATTCAAATTTCACAAACTCCATCACGGCTATGCATTTTGTATTCCAGTCTCATCAATCACCGGCATTAAAAGTTGCGAAGGTTTTTGCAACGCTACCTCAAAAGGAGATACCATTATGAAATACCGTGCAATTTACACTATTGTCGATCGCGGAAATGCAGAAAACGTCATCGAAGCCGCAAAAAAAGCAGGCGCCAAAGGCGGTACCGTGATACAAGGACGCGGCTCCGGCATTCACGAATCGGAAGTCCTGTTCTCAATTGCCATTGAGCCTGAAAAAGAGATTATTTTGGTGCTTTGCCCCGATAAAGATGCATCGGCTATCGTTGAGTCGATACGCCGAGATTTAGATATAGACTCCCCCGGACGCGGCATCATATTCGTTCAAGAGGTTGAGCGCGCCATCGGCATGTCCGGACTCGAAGAGACACCATTGAGTTAGAATGTTGCGCCGCTAGCTTTTATCGGTGGTCCACCATGGCTTGTCGAACGTCCGTAATTGATCACCGCCAAATGACAGGCCGCTAGCTCTTGTCCGTGGTCCACCAAGGCTTGGCGAACGTCCGTATCTTCTCGCAGTAAATGTTGCGCCGCTAGCTCTTATCGGTTGTCCACCAAGGCTTGTCGGCAATATTTGAATAATATCGCTGAATGGGAACTACGGATTTGTTTCTGATTTCGAAAACTTCCCAAATAACACCGTTCTGAAGCACCGGAACGTAAAATCGCCCCGCAAGTCCGTCTTGGGTGTAAAGGCTGACCGTCGCTCCGGAGCGCGATAACTCTTGGGATGCGGTTTGGTCGAGTATACAGTTAGTGTAATCCGTAACATAATACTTGTATACGCCGTCTTGGAGCGAGTCAATAGTCACTGTCTCAGGTCCATAGCCTTCGGTTGTGTCGATATCCAGACGATTTCCACTTTGGTCTTGTCTATTACCGAACCATATATGATAAGCAGTTCCGGCATCCGACTCATTAAATGGCGTAAATAAGTGCGCGTCTAGGTCCTGAGGTGCCTTGTCCCATGTCAGCACGATTCTGATCTCTCCGGGGTCCGGAATCGGGTTCATTACCGCACGGATGGTAGTCGCCGCATCCGAAGCAACAACGGTCTGATATAATGTCGTCCGATTCGGCGCAATAATTTCTGCCGTGTAGGCACCCGGAGGCAAAGCGGTACATGCTATGCCGTGTCCGTCTGATTTCAAAGTTTCAATAATTTCTCCGTCAAAATTCTCAAGGCCTGAACGAAGATGAATGGTTGCCGCAGATATTCTTTGCATCTGAGACTTTATTCCGTCATCCCATAACACAGTTGTCATCGTAACCGCATCGACAACCAATATACAAACTTCCTTATTTTCCTCATCTGATTCCGAGAGAACAATGGTCGGCTGAAACTCATCCGGAACCAAAGCAGTCTGAATGAGCCGGTGACATTCGACCTCTTCATATCCGTCTTTGAACACGATTAGTCCGTATAGATTGCCGTCCTCCGGCACTTGGATACTATACATGCCATTTTCATCTGTCAGGCCGACATAGACTTCCACTCGATTGTGGTTGAGTGCAATTAATCTATAGGTAGCACCCGATATCGGGACTCCTGATGTATCCGCTACCGAACCGATAATCCGTCGACTTTGTGGTTCTTGGATAACGCTGTTGTAAGTAATATAAGCACGATTCAATATGCTCTTTTCTTTTAGATCATAAGCATCACATATTTCGGGTTCAAGCTGACTGTAAAGTAACGGCTCAGAACCGCTCGTGTTGTTGAGTTCATTTTCACCGATGACGATGTCCGTCAGCTGTTGCTCCTCGTCTACTTGTCGCCACTTAACCATCACGTCGTCATTGAAATAGTATCGCTCACCGGCCATCGCGGGTGAGGCGTATGTCGGTGTATATGTACTGTCGATATGTGTAAACACAAAGTTCAATTTGCCGTCATCCTGATAATAGTAATCCGTAATACGAAGTGTATTATCTTTAAGGTATTCTATGGAAGTTATTTTGTTGATAATGCCAAGCGCCGGACTTCTGAAGATTTCGAAGTCGATGCTGTTCCCTGTTGTGGCATCTACCATTCTTCTTTTTTCTATGCGATAGGAGTTTATCAGACCATCTTCTTCACTGTTCGGCATCGAATCCTCAAGAGTGTAGAAAACGGACTTGTCCCAAGTGAGCGTATCCATTCGGGGCTTTGGAGAATAAATGACTTGCTCGTACGTTATTGTTGATATATTAGCTTCTCCGTCGTTGATATCGGAAAGAATTTCTGAAAGAGCAATCGCAGAATCCGAAATACATACGACTTTGACAGATGCACTAACTTCGGGATTAGAGATAAAGCGCGCCGTAATGATCGCCTCAGTTCCGGGAAGAGAGGATGTCACTACACCAGATGAATCAATCGAAATCCGGCTCGTATCGGAACTTTCCCAACTCACCGCTTCTCCGGTATCGCCCTTCAAGTAATCGGACAATAATATGTACTCACCGGCGCGAAGTTGAACCTGCGGAGAATCAAACTCCAGCGTAAGCTTTGCCTTAGGAACAGTCACTTCTGAAGTCTCATAAGAATCCCCAATACTCCGGACGGATAACGATGTAGCCTGCGGATTAATCTTCTCAATCAAATATTGTCGAATCGTTTTCCCAAATAACAAAACACCTAAGGCAACGATTAACATCGTCGACAAGCAAGCCAATGCAAGCGTCAGAGGATCCTGAAAAAGATGTCCCGGGCGCTTTTGAACTGTCTTGAGTCTCATTTCTTCCGACTCACCGGGCAATAGACGCTGAGGTGCACGCAAATCATCCGTCTGTGAACGAATATCACTCATTTTGGTTTCTTCAAAGTCAATCGGCGTACCGCAATACATGCAAAATACGCTCTCGTCGCTGATTAATCGCTCGCATTCATGACACTTCAATCTATATTCCTCCGTAACCATGATATTATTGCATAACGATATCTAAATCAACTTTTATATATTATCACAATAGAAAAGGGTCGAGATTTCTCCCGACCCATCTGACCTCTTTATACAAATACCGTAATCATTTCTCTCTCTTGAAGCACATGAACCAGTCCAGACAATACTGGTCGTCTGACTTCGTCTCCATGCGTTCCTTAGCTGTGCCGCACGAACCGGCCGTCGGAATAATTACATCATCACCCGGCCTCCAATCTGCAGGAGTCGCAACAGAATCGGCGTCTGCTTTCTGCAAGGCCTGGATAATGCGCTTAATCTCATCAAAGTTGCGCCCCATTGACAGTGGATAATAAAGGATCGTACGAATAATGCCTTTAGGGTCTACGACAAACACAGCCCGAACCGCCTGAGTATTGGATTGACCCGGCTGAATCATTCCGTACTTCTTTGCGACATCCATCCGGATATCTTCAATGAGGGGAAACTTGACTTCCACATTCTTATATCCATTCCACTCAATCTCCTGAATCTTACGCAACCAAGCAATATGAGCATAAAGAGAATCGACGGACAGACCAACCAACTCCGTATTCAATGATTTAAATTCATCTGCCATCGACGCAAATGTCATGAATTCTGTCGTACATACCGGTGTAAAATCTGCAGGGTGAGAAAACAAGATAACCCAGCTTCCTTTGTAGTCTTCCGGAAAATTAATCGGTCCTTGTGTCGTTACCGCAGTAAACGATGGTGCCGCTTCTCCGATTAGCGGCATAGCGTTTCTAATTTCTTCCATTGTACACCTCCATAATATGTAATGATTTTAATATGATAACGTTTACAATTATAGCATGTTTTTTTGACCGAATCATGAATGTATGAAAATAACTTGTAAACTTAATTCGACTCATCGTCTCTCATCGAGTACTTTTCAAAAAGCATATGTAAGTTAGGATTCGCTTTGGATAGGTGAACCGGTCGTCCTTTGTCGTTCAGAAAACAATGCAATGATTGACCCGTTGCGCGAACTGTTTCTCCGAGCTCGTCATAAACGATGTATCTGATACCCAAGCGTACTCCGGAATACTCATATATGGCGCAGTGAATTCGTACACGATCCGGAAATCGGACCATCGAAAGATATCGACATTGGACCTCCATAACCGGGCAAGTCAGGCCTTCCTCTTCCATTCGATCATAGCCAAAGCCAATTTCCTTCAGAAAATGCGTTCTCGCTTCTTCAAACCATCGGATATAATTCGAGTGGTGAACAATCCTCATCTGATCTGTCTCATAATATTGTGTAAGATGATAATAATCTTGCATTGCCTTATCTCCTTTGATGTTATAGGTTTCGATTCTCAGCAATATATCAAATCAATAAAAACAATAGTACAATGTTATTAAGTTAACTGCAAAATTATGTGCTCTGATCATTTTGAGGGAGATATTCACACATCATTATCCGGCAATGTAAATATTGAGATTAATTCTCAATTCAACGAGAAAAAATGCGACTACATTTGATCGCAGCCCGTATGCGCAAACTGCTCTGTTGTCATCTTTTTCGCGATTATTATCCTTTTGCTGATCCTCCCCGGAAATGTATTAGATGTGCTATAGTAGCATCGTTGCCTTGGGACCCGTCAGCAGTTCACAAGGCATCAGCAGACAACAACTTCGATTTTTTCGACATGGAGGATGAACATGACACTTTGGGGTAATTCGGCGACACCGATTATTCTTGCGAGCAAATCACCGCGCAGGCGGCAAATTCTCGAACTCAGTGGTATTACATTCTCTATTATGATCGCTGACCTTGATGAAATCACCGTTGCTCGCGATATCAACCGCGATTACATAACGGAAAGTGTCTTTTTTAAAGCAGAACGATTATGTACCGAACTTGCAAAGAAAAAAGCCGGACTAATACACCTCGCTCATCCAAATTCTATAGTAATCGGAGCAGATACGGTGGTCGTTACTCCGGACCGTATTTTGGGTCAACCCAATTCGTTAGCCGAGGCGAGAGAGATGCTTATTCATCTGAGCGGAAAGACACATGACGTGTATACCGGTGTCGCGATTGAATCAAAAATGGGCTCGTGCTTGTTTTGCGAAAAAACACAAGTTACATTCTGCCCTTTAGATGAAGACCAACTATATTATATCGATCGATACCTTCAAACCGGCTCTCCGATAGACAAAGCAGGAGCGTACGGCATTCAAGATTTGGGGGCGGTTTTGATTGATAGTATCGACGGAGATTATTACAATGTGATGGGACTTCCGCTGTCACGTGTGTGTCGGGAATTAAGGCGCATCAATAAATTATTCATTACCGATCCGAATGTCTGTTCGACCGAATCGGCCCAGGAGGAGAAAATATGCCCGGACTCGTTTTAGAAGGTGGCACTATGCGTCCGATTTTTAGTGCCGGGGCAATGGATTGCCTATTAGATCATCATATTATGTTCCCTTACTGCATTGGGGTTTCAGCCGGAATCAGCAACGGGGTCTCATACATCTCTCAACAAAAAGGACGCAATCTTGAAATTCTCAGGCAATATCGCAACGATCCGAGATATTACGGAAAACGAAATCTGCTTCGTGATCGAAGTATGTTTGGCGTTTGCTTTATATTTGAAAAAATCCCAAATGTACTGGTACCCTTCGACCATAGGACTTTTCGTGCTTTCAACGGCAAAGTTCTTGCCGGTATCACCTGTGCAGAAACCGGCGAAGTCGAGTTTGTGGATTGCCGTGATGACGACGAACATCACTCCATACTCAAAGCCACTTGCGCGATTCCTGTGATCTTCCCCGGGGTCAGATGGAACGGACGTATATATTATGACGGCGGCCTGGCCGACTCGATCCCACTCAAAAAATCTATTATCGACGGCAACACTAAAAATCTTGTCATACTGACGCAACCGAAAGGTTTTGTCAAAACATACAACGAGAAATATGACCGTGCTATTTCGTTGATTGGGCGTAAATATCCCTTAATGCCGGATGTACTTCGCAATCGTCATCTTGTCTATAATCAGTCAGTGGCACTGTGCGAAGAGCAGGAAATCCTCGGGAACGCTGTGATCCTCAGGCCGGAATATCCTATCAACAGCCTTGAGAGCGACTTTTCACAACTCGAAAAGGCATACCATCACGGTTACGACCTATGCAACGCACAAATCGAGTCAATCAAAAATCTGTTCGCGGAATAGTACGACCATCGTGGCCGAATCGCATATTTATCAATAATCTTTCTGAGGCAATCGGCAATCTTCAAATAGCGGCGTACTGAAATATCTCTCTGCTGTGTCCGGAAGTACCGTAACCACCGTCTTGCCCGAACCGAGTTGGCGCGCCATCTGAATGGCAGCCGCAACATTTGAGCCAGCGGAAATACCACACAATAGCCCTTCATGTCGGGCCAAGTCCTTGGCAGTCCCGATCGCTTCGTCGTCGGTCACCACATAGATTTCATCATAGATGTTCATATTCAGATTCTCCGGAATCAGTCCGTCTCCAATACCCATCTGTAAATGTGTGCCGATATTTCCTCCGGCTAAAATCGCTGCATTCTCAGGTTCGACGGCCCAAATCCGGATTTGCGGATTCTGAGCCTTTAAAACCTCTCCTATACCCGACAAGGTACCTCCTGTACCGATGCCCGCACAAAACCCATCAATCGGTCCCGCCACCGCCTCTAAAATCTCTAGAGCTGTATGATTGCGATGCACCGTAGGATTTGCCGGGTTTGTGAATTGTTGGGGCACGAACACTTTATCATTTTCATTTTTCATCTTGATTGCGCAATCCAAACAAGCCTGAATACATTTGCCGATATCACCATCGTCATGTATGAGAATCACTTGCGCACCATAGTGCTCGACCAGCTTTTGCCGCTCGCAACTCACGGAGTCCGGCATGATAATTACCGTTTTATAACCCTTAACCGCTCCGACTAAAGCTAATCCGATGCCTTGGTTTCCGCTCGTCGGTTCGACAATGATACTATCTGCAGACAAGAGCCCCTTGTTTTCTGCATCCTCAATCATATTTAGCGCAGTGCGTGTCTTAATCGATCCGCCGACATTAAGGCCTTCATACTTGACCAGGATTTGGGCGGCACCGGGCGGTGTCATGCGAGACAACCGAACCATCGGTGTGTGCCCGACCGCTTGAAGAATATTATCATAAATCATGAAATATCGACCTTTCATATGCAACTGATTAAATCATTATACTCAAATGCCGTGAAAGTTGCACACGATTTTCGGAAGACTCGATCCTTTATGACATAGCCCGAAATAGCTTTGATTTTGGAATCCGCTCTCTTTCCTTAACGACAGAGAACGCCCTGAGAAGGAACATCTGAGTAAACGCATAAGGCATCCATTTTTGATACATGGATGACGTCTTGAAACCTGGGATCTAAATCGATAATTCCCTCAATAATATTCGGCAGACCGGTAATAAAATCCGGCGAGAATATCGTTTCTTCTTCACCCGAAAACAGGGCAACATAAAAAATGCCGCTTTCAACCAAATCCTGGAAAAAGTGACTTCCATAGGATAATTCCGGACTGAATCCGTCGGATGAGATTTCACACAGCACTTCTACCGATGATATTTCAGCAAAATGAACCGGCACGCCGAGAGAGGGAGTCATCGTGCCCCAACGTCCCGGGCCGGCAAGAAGGACCGAATCCGTTTTAAGTTTTTGATTGAGCGCGCCAATGATTCGCGCCACTTCGTATTGGTCTCGGGAAGATAATCCCGCATATTTCTGAGGTTGAACAAAGATAACATAATCAATGAGTTGACGAATATTTCCGCCCATAAAATGACCGTGACTATAGAAAAAACAAGGTCGTTTTTTTGCATCCTCAGGAAACGGAAGCGCCTCGCCAACGCTTCTTGTCTGAAGGGGACGACACTGCAATAAATTAATCCGATATGTTCCGTCACGATCGAAATTCAAAGTGAACTCAATATCGACAGGATAATCGTAAGCCTCTGTCAAGATCGCCAGCATTGATTTCATCGTTGACGCAAAATCGGTGTGGCGAAAGAGCCCGTCAAAATCGACGATTTCCGGGATGCTTTTCATCGCGTGACCACGCTCGCGAAGGCGCTGCATGGTATCAAAATCAGGCGTGACAAAAAGGCTTTTGTCTGCCTTTAGGTCTTGGGATATGACATCCGAAACCAGCTTTTCACAAAGTGTATTTCGCGGAAGATTAAGAACATCGACGCCATGCTGGGAATACATTTGTCGCTCTTCGGGATGAACAGGCAAACCACGCATCGGTTGATCAAGCGTTACCATACGGACATAGTCCCCCTCGGTACGATCCACCGCTCGGGTCCCGAGCCCAAAAACCAACCGAAGCATTCCGGCTGTCGGATCTACTTGCTCATCCCATACGTACAAATTATATGAATTGCCGACACCGGCGGCATGCGGGTAGAAGTCAGAGCCGTGATAATCACCGGAAACGCGTTGAACCAGAATGGCCATCTGCTCGTCCTTATCCGACAAACCGCGATTCAATCGGTACCTCAGCGCATCCTTATTCATCGTACTGGCGTAAATATCGCGCACTGCTTGCTCGAATGCCCGGTATCGCTCCTCGGGTGTCCCTTGATTCACGCAAAATACGCTATCATACTTGCCTGCAAAAGCATTGCCGTAATTATCCTCAAGAAGCGAACTGGAACGAACGATAATCGGCGACTGTCCAAAATACTCAAGCATTTGCCAGAATTGCTCTTTGATATCCTCCGAAAAATTCCCGCCACGCAGCTTTTCTTGAAATTCCGGCGCCAATCTGAAATATCCATCCTCTTCCTTTTGCTGTGTTCGTAACCCCCACCATCCATTTTGCACAATATAGGAATAAAAAATATCCGCGCCGAGATAGTATGAATCATGCGCCTCAAGTAATTTCGAAAATCGTTCCGAATCTGCCGCACGTAATATCTTTCTTGCAACAAGCATGCCGACGCTTTTCCCTCCGATAAAACCGGTTCCGATTTCGCGCTCAGCGATGCGAATCAAATCCTTAAGTTTGAAAAACCTGAGACACAAGTCATACATTCGAGACTGCGCGCCAAAAAGCATGGTAATCAAAAGTTCCCGAATCTCTTCTTGTGCTTCCGTTTGAGCGCCGGGTATTGTCGCCGCACGCTCCAAAATCTGACGCCAATAATCTTCCTCACGCCCGCTTCGCGATAACTCCGAAAATAATGCCGACGCTTCCGCACTCGAGGTAATACTTCTAGCATTTGAGTCCTCAAGTTGATGAGGTAAAAACATCGTCGACGAATATCTTTTCCAAACCTTCAATGGGTGAACACAAGGAAACGGCTCCATATGATAAAGGTCCAGGAGCAGCTGTGTCGTTTCGCGAATACCCGCAATTGTCGTGTTCGTATGCGCACCCCGACGGAGGGCGAAATATGCAACAGTATCCAGCACATACAAGTACGGACACATGATATTGAAAAAATTACGAATCATGAGGTCGGAGTGCCAAGAAGACAACAAATCCGAAAGACAATCGAAAACGTAAAACGCCTGTTCTCCTTCTCTCCCAACCATGGCATAAAGCGACGTCGTGAAAGACTCAAACCCATCCTCCGGATTTGCTTCAAAAATGGCTACACCATCCGCTTCTTCAAACAGAGGCGCATGATGCCCAAACCGCACATAAATGATTCTGCGACCATCTTGATTTGCCTTATTGACAAAAGCTCCGGCTAAATCGCGATAATCGGGCAGTGAATCGACCTGCCAGACAACATTATCGCCCAAGCGCAATTGATCAATGACCTGATCTAATCCGACATGTCCGGTACTGACACGTTTCTGTATATTCATAAGCGCCACCTCATTGACAAGTAACCGAAACGACCCCATTGCCGAATGCGGGCGGAAAATGCTTAATCCCATTTTATCACTATAAAACGCACGAAAAAAGCAGTCGCGACAAGGTTCGACAAACAATATCGGGATTGACAACGAGAAAAACGAAACATTAAATGAAATTGATTCGTCTAATAAGTAAGAAAGTAATTCAGGAGAGGTAATAACAATGAATAATCATAATAAACGACCAAAGTTACTGGCTCTTACACTAACTCTTACTCTATTGATGGGTATATTGAGTTCATGTAATAACATGACACTTCTATCCGAAAAATCGAAAACCGAAGTCTCGAAAACCGAAATCTCGATAACCGAAGTCTCGAAAACCAGCAAAATCAAAAATTCCAACGCGACGACTTTACTGGCAACGCCGTTGGCAGAAAAATCGACGCTGTCTGAACAATTCTACCGGAGCATGGACGCGGATACAGTCGACGGTATGAATCAATTTGGTATCAACAGTTTGAAAGCGCTTTATAACGGCGAAAATTTAATGATATCTTCGGTAAGTTTGGAATTGGCTTTACTGATGACCGCAACCGGAGCCAAAGGCGACACACGCGAAGAAATGCTGAGCGCACTTCATATCTCCGACATTGAGAGTGCAGAATTCGATAATACGATATCCCAACTCATGTGGCGGGCAAACCAAAACGGACTCAATGCAGCGAATTCAATTTGGTTCCAGAAAGATTATGGTGTTTCAAGCGATTACGCCGAGCGATGCGCCAAAGTATTTGCGTCCGAGCTTTTCGAAGTCGATTACATTTCGAACGCAAAACAAGCGGAAGAATACATCAATTCATGGACCTCCGAAAACACTAACGACAAAATCCCTAAAATCGTCGAAGACTTATCCCCCGACACGCGAATGGTGCTGATCAATACGCTTCATTTTCTGAGCGATTGGAAATACGAATTTGCCGTCGATAATACATATGATCAAGATTTCAAAGGCGTAAATTCAACAAATTCGGTTCCATTTATGCATGCCCGGTTTAATGTACCGTATTTCGAAGGAGACACATTTCAATATTTGGCTTTACCGTTTGTCGGAGATGATTCCTTATCGTCCAATGCAATGTCTTTCATTTTGCCCAAATCGGGATATGACATGGATGATGCCATATCCGAAGTGGAAGAAATGACATTTGCTGAAGTTGTCACTTCAGCAACAATCCAAGAAGTCGATATCTCTATCCCAAAGTTTGAATACGAATACAGCACATCTATGGTGTCGACAATGAGGTCTCTCGGGATGAACCTAGCTTTTGACGATGCGGATTTCAGCGGAATGACTGACGGCGATAACGGACTTGCCATATCTGACATTATTCATAAGACTTACATCAAAATCGACGAGGGAGGTGCCGAAGCCGCGGCCGCAACTGCAGTCATCATGTACGAAACCGCTATTCCCGAGCCGGAAGTCGTTCTTGAGTTCAATGCCAATCGTCCGTTTTGGTTCTCTATTTGTGACACGAATGACGGCATCATGATGTTTTCTGGTATACTCTCAACACTATAGTATTTCCATTAACGTGACCTGCTCGCGATAAAAAATGAAAGGATGAACGATATGAAGAAACAGTTAACAACGATAATTAGCATTCTCACAGCCGTCGCATTTGCTTTCTCCGGATGCCAATTGTCCGAAAAAGAAAGCAGAGGGTCCTCCGGGAAGAATACAGATAAGTATATTGCGAAGGTAAAAGAACAAGCACACACGGCTTTCCCCGCTGACTTTTCTGAAGGGATGAACCAATACGGACTTGACGTATTAGCTTTGCTATATGACGGTGGCAACGTCTGTGTCTCCCCTGCAAGTCTTCAACTGGCTTTGCTCATGACCACCGAAGGAGCACAGGGAGACACTCGAGATGAGTTGCTTGATGCGCTTGTAATGAGCAACTTGACGAGTCGGGATATTCAAGAGTCCGCCGGTCAACTTATGTGGCGTCTCAACCAAAACGGCATGGAAACCGGAAACTCGATTTGGTTGCAAAATGATTTCGAGTTTGATTCAGATTACTTAGATATCTGTACCAGGTCTTTCATGAGCGACATATTCATGGTTGACTTTGAAAATGACGCCGATACCGCGAAAAAGGATATCAATACTTGGACATCCGACAGGACCAACGAAAGAATCCCTTCGATTATCGACGGACCATTGGATCCGATGACCCGATTAGTATTGGTCAACGCCGTGTTTTTTCTCGGAGAGTGGGAGACACCTTTTATTTCGGAGAACACCTATGAGGAAACATTTCACGGTCACTCGGCCGATAATGAGACAGATTTCATGCACGCAAAATTTGACACTTCCTATTATGCTTCTGATAATTTCTCTCTCATCAGTCTTCCGTTCGCATCTTTGGATAATCAGAAAGATAACACTTTTGAGATGGCATTCATTCTCCCAGACGAAAATTCGGATATTGAAAATCTGATCTTCGATCTCTCAAACGGCGGATTTGATGCCGCAATCAACGGAAGCCGTATTGAAGAAACTAAAATTGCTCTTCCGAAATTTGAATTTGACTACTCGACCGGCATGGTCGGCCCGATGCGGGATTTAGGTGTCGATGCTGCGTTCACAGATGCTGCCGAATTTGACTTGATGACCGGCTCGCCGAATGATTTGTTTATCTCCGACATTCTTCATAAAACATATATCCGCGTCGACGAAAAAGGCGCGGAGGCCGCTGCAGCTACGGCAGTCATGGTAGGCACCACCGCGATGCCTGTTGAAGATGAATATAAAGTATTTACCGCAGACCGCCCGTTTATCTTTGCGATCTATGACCGACTGGACAACACAATATTATTTATCGGCATCGTTTCGGATCTCGGCTGATATCTTGACTTGTGTTTCCTGAATTATTTACTCCGTCACCGTGCGTTTTTCCCCCCATCGAACGCACGGTGATTTTCTTTTTTCGCGAGTCTTTTGCTTCCTTATCTATTTCCGTGAAAAGTGTAATAGATAATGCTTTGGGGCACACAAATGAGTTGTTGGTTTAGAGATTAAGCAGCGTGTATTAACCACTTCGCAGTAGAAATATTAACTGGAAATCAGCATGGCTCACGGGCGAGGCAGCGGAGGTTGTGAGGGTGTTGGAGGTGTCGGTGTCGGTGACGGTGTGAGTGGCGACGACGTTGGACGTGACGACGACGCCGGGCGTTACGACGACGCTGGGTGTGACGACGACGCGAAACGTTTCGCCCCAGGCAATTACCGCCATAAGTTGTAAAACATCAGGATTTGGCGGCAAATATATGCATAACAGCACAAATCCAGCCATTTCGCACACATTAGATTGTGATATATAATCCGGTCCGAGCCGCAATTACCGTCAAAATCCGTTAACGGCAGTTTCCGTGTGATGTCGCGTAATAAGTTGATTCATGATTTTCACTGAGATAGACGAAGAGCGCAGACGAAGAGCGATTCTTTTATATCTGTTGACTTGAGTATCTAAACGTGATATGTTTTGAACGTTATGTTCTTCTTATCGATGAGAAGGACAGAGCAATTTGACCGCCATCGCTTTGAGGCTTTGGTGAATAGGCCATACGGACAGCCGGGTCAAACGCCGATCGGCAACTCATGTTGCCTTATTGATTGGGTTCAAAGCCCAAGTTTATAAGTTGGTTACTTTATAACCATTGTGCTCGCGCACAACTTAACTTGTGAATGGTCAATAAGAGTATGAAGGCGTTAGCTGCATCGACTCTGGACATGTCTGGATATGGATTGCGGATTTTTCCCTCTTTATGTCCCTACTAGATGACATACGCAAGTTTTGTTGCCGCAGGCAGGAAAGACTGGCGTTTTTTTATCTGTACGAGAAAGGCAAACCGCAATGACGCACGAAAAACTCCGCCTTTATGGCTTTAACAACCTAACGAAGTCCTTGAGTTTTAACATATACGACGTATGTTACGCACGTTCCGAACGTGAGCAGCGCGATTATATTGCGTATATCGACGAGCAATATAATTCGGATCGTTTGACGCATATCCTGACCACACTTACCGAAATGATCGGTGCTCAAGTACTCAGCGTGTCTAAGCAGGATTATGAGCCACAGGGCGCCAGTGTTACATTGATGATTGCTGAGGAAGCCATGATTCCTCACATTGAGAGCGACACGATTGTGGCCCATCTTGATAAGAGTCATGTTACCGTGCACACCTACCCCGAATTTCATCCGGAGACGGCTATCGCGACATTTCGCGTTGATATTGATGTGGCAACCTGCGGCGAAATTTCGCCGTTATCGACGCTTGACTATCTCATTAACAGTTTTGACTCTGATATTATTACAATGGATTATCGCGTGCGCGGATTTACTCGTGATGTCGACGGGCACAAATTGTTTAACGACCGCAAAATTGTCTCTATTCAAGACTATATAGACCACCGAATTTTGTCTCGCTATGATGCGATAGATATCAACGTTTACCAGGCGAATATTTTTCACACTAAAATGCTGATCAAAGACATCGATTTGCAGAACTATCTTTTTAAGACTGATGTTTACGAAGTGTCGCCTCAAAAACGGCTTGAGATTACCAGCAACCTTCGTCGCGAAATGATAGAAGTTTTTTCCGGCTCGAATGTTTACGAGGGCGTGGATCGATGACGCGTCTTGACCACAATCGCGCGCCGATTGCGGAGGCTTTGTCTGATTTTTCGGCGCTTCGTGTCGTGCCTTTTGACGTACCCGGACACAAGCGCGGGCACGGTAATCGCGAGCTGACGGATTTTCTCGGTGCCAAATGCATGAGTTTAGACGTTAATTCCATGAAACCGCTGGACAATCTATGCCACCCGGTTTCAGTAATTCGCGAGGCTGAAGAATTGGCCGCCGACGCTTTCGGGGCCTCTTCCGCATTCTTCATGGTCAACGGTACAACTTCGGCTGTGCAGGCAATGGTCATTTCGGCTTGTCAGGCAGGCGATCAGATTATTCTTCCAAGAAATGTCCACCGCAGTACGATTAACGCACTGATTTTGTCCGGAGCTATTCCGGTCTACGTCAACCCGGGAATTGACCAGCGCCTGGGAATACCGCTCGGCATGGCGCTTAACGATGTGAAAGAAGCGATTCTAACCCACCCGAACGCCAAGGCAATTCTGGTAAATAACCCCACTTATTATGGTGTTTGCTCTGATCTTAAGGCTATTGTCGAGCTGGCTCATGCTAATAATATGTTGGTTTTGGCCGATGAAGCTCACGGAACTCATTTTGGTTTTTCAGATCTTCTGCCTCTGTCGGGCATGCAAGCCGGAGCCGACATGGCAGCGGTCAGTATGCACAAGTCCGGCGGATCTTTGACACAAAGCTCTTTTTTGTTGTGTGGCCCGCGCGTGGCAGGCGAACAGGTCCGTCAGATCATTAATTTGACCCAGACGACGAGCGGTTCTTACCTTTTACTCTCGAGCCTTGACCTGTCGAGAAAAAACCTTGCTCTTAACGGCGATTCGATTTTTGCTAAAGTTGCCGACATGGCACAGTACGCACGCGATGAAATCAACAGCATCGGTGATTATTACGCATTTTCAAAAGAATGTATTAACGGTGATACGGTGTTTGATTTTGACACTACCAAGCTCTCCGTGAATACACTTAATATCGGATTGGCCGGCGTTGAGGTCTATGACATTTTAAGAGACGAGTACGATATTCAAATTGAGTTCGGTGATGTCGGGAATGTTTTAGCCTATCTTTCGGTCGGGGATCGTCTTCGGGATATCGAGCGCTTGGTCAGTGCACTATCCGAGATTCGCCGACGGCACAAGCGTAGCCGAGCAGGCATGCTCAACCAGGAGTATATTGCCCCAACGGTTCGTCATACGCCCCGTGATGCTTTTTTTTCGGAGAAGACATCGGTTGCGATTGAAGACAGTGCCGGTCGTGTGTGTGCCGAGTTCGTCATGTGTTACCCACCGGGAATTCCGATCTTGGCGCCCGGTGAAATGGTGACCCGAGAGATTATCGATTATATCCGTTACGTTAAAGAAAAAGGCAGCTTCTTGACGGGAACCGAAGACCCGAAAGTCGGTTCTATTAATGTCATGAAATGAGAATTGGAGGATTTTTCATGGATCTATGGTTTTCTGAATATCATACGCAGGACGTTCGATTATCTTTTCGCGTAGACCAACAGCTCTGCAGTTTGCAAAGTGATTTTCAACGTATCGATGTTTTTTCTTCCCCGGAACTCGGGCGCATTCTCGCTCTTGATGGCTTTGTTATGCTCACGGAAAAAGACGAATTTATTTATCACGAGATGCTCGTTCATATCCCCATGGCCGTACATCCGCATGTACGGGACGTCTTGATTATCGGAGGAGGCGACGGCGGCATTTTGCGAGAGCTTAAGTGCTATCCGGAAATCGAACATATTGATTTAGTGGAAATTGACGAAGAAGTCATTGAGGTTAGCAAAAAGTATTTGCCGTTCACGGCTTGTGGCTACGACAATCCACGTCTAAAAGTACATGCCGAGGACGGTCTCAAATATATCCGTCATTGCGAAAATGCCTATGACCTAATTATTGTCGATTCCACCGACCCTTTCGGACCCGGAGAAGGTCTTTTCACGAGAGAATTTTACGGAAACTGCGATCGTGCTCTTCGTGACGACGGAATTATGGTGAATCAGCACGAGAGCCCTTTCTATAAAAATGATGCCATTGCCATGCAACGTGCACACAAGCGGATTGTTGAATCCTTCAAAATCAGCCGGGTTTATCAGGCACACATTCCAACCTATCCGTCCGGACATTGGCTTTTCGGTTTTGCCTCCAAGAAATACCATCCGATCAGCGATTTAGGCGCCAAGGAATGGAAGTCGAGGGGAATACAAGCACGTTACTACAACACGAATTTGCATCGAGGTGCTTTTGCATTGCCGGTTTATGTGCAAGAATTATTAGAGAACGTAGAGAACGTTGATGAGACGACCGATCTTAATGCTTAAAATCGCCAAATACGGAGGCATAATTACCGATGAAGAATGAAATTTGCAGTCAATCGATTTTTGGCTTGAACTGTAATCTTAAGCGGGCCAAAGCGGTCATTTTCGGAGCTCCATATGATGGTACGACCTCGTATCGACCGGGCACGCGATTCGGTCCACGAGCTTTTCGCGCTGAGAGCTACGGATTTGAGAGTTATAGTCCCTATCTGGAAAAAGATATTTTAGATCTTCCAATATACGATTCGGGAGATTTGGATTTGCCTTTTGGCGACAAGCAAAAGACCTTATCTATGATAAAAGAACGCACGGCGAAGATATATAATTCCGGAAAAATGCCGATCATGCTGGGCGGTGAGCATCTTGTGACGCTCGGTGCTGTATCGGCAGCGGCTGAGCGTTTCCCGGATCTTTGTATTCTTCACCTGGATGCACATGCCGACTTACGTGATGAATATATCGGGGAAAAATTTTCACATGCGACGGTCATGCGCAGATGTCATGACTTAATCGGCGACGGTTCAATTTTTCAATTCGGCATTCGCTCCGGCACCGTCGAGGAGTTCCGATTTGCAGCCAATCATACGCGATGCAGACGTTTTGATTTGGAAGGATTTGAGCGAGTCGTCGCCACACTGTCAAATCGTCCGGTGTATGTTTCCATTGACCTGGATGTATTGGACCCCGGTGTCTTCCCCGGTACCGGCACTCCGGAAGCCGGCGGAATATCATTCAAAGAATTGCTGACAGCTATTCACTCTCTTTCCGGCTCAAATGTGATTGGTGCCGATTTGTGCGAACTCTCTCCGACATACGATCCCGGCGGCATCTCCGTCGCAGCTGCAATCAAAGCATTACGGGAACTGTGCTTGACCATAGTCAAAGCGGAACAAGACTGATGACATCAAATATATAAAGGGGGTATTCTTCTATGGGAAAGATTCTGGTTATTGGTTGCGGTGGTGTGGCTTCGGTAGCCATCCACAAAATATGTCAAAATGATTCTGTGTTTGACGAGATGATGATAGCAAGCCGAACCGTATCGAAGTGCGACGCACTCAAAACCAAGCTCGACGGCGGCAAAGTCAAAATTCAAACCGCGCAAGTCGATGCCGATGACACGGCGGCTCTTGTGGAGCTCATTCGCTCTTATCATCCGGATGTGGTCTTAAATCTGGCCTTACCCTATCAGGATTTGACCATTATGGATGCCTGTTTGGAAACCGGCACGCACTACATTGATACGGCCAACTATGAGCCAAAGGATACCGCAAAATTTGAATATAAATGGCAATGGGCGTATCACGATCGTTTCCGGGAAAAAGGCATAACCGCTCTTCTCGGAAGTGGTTTTGATCCCGGAGTTACCGGTGTTTTCACTGCTTATGCGCTCAAGCATCACTTTGATGAGATTCACGAAATCGACATTCTCGATGCAAACGCGGGCGATCACGGTTATCCCTTCGCGACCAATTTCAATCCTGAGATTAACATTCGAGAGGTCACGGCGAACGGCAGTTATTGGCAGGACGGCCGATGGGTCGAGACCGAGCCGATGGAAATTAAACGCGTCTATGATTTTCCGGAAATCGGTCCAAAAGATATGTATCTTCTCCACCACGAGGAGATCGAGTCTTTAGCTAAAAACGTACCGGGAATCAAGCGCATTCGCTTCTTTATGACTTTTGGCCAGAGCTATCTGACCCATTTGAAGTGCCTCGAAAATGTCGGAATGACATCGATTGAGCCCATTATGTACGAAGGCCGACCCATTATTCCTCTTCAGTTCCTCAAGGCTGTCTTGCCGGATCCGGCATCTTTAGGCCCGAGAACTGTCGGAAAGACGAATATCGGATGCATTTTCAAAGGCATCAAAGACGGCAAAGAAAAAACCTATTACATTTATAACGTCTGCGATCACCAGGAATGTTATCGGGAAGTCGGCTCTCAGGCCATTTCCTATACCACGGGCGTGCCGGCGATGATTGGCGCCATGCTCGTCATGAACGGAAAGTGGCGCAAGCCCGGCGTATTTAACGTCGAGGAATTTGATCCGGATCCGTTTATGGATGCACTGAATATTTGGGGCCTGCCATGGCAAGAAAGCTTTTCACCGGAGATCGTTGATTGATGACCGATGCATTTGAATTCACTGAAAAAATCAGAACCCCGGCTTACGTCGTCGACCCGGTTGCTTTAGAAAAAAATCTCAAGTGCCTGGCTGACGTATCCGCGCGTTCGGGCGCTCGAATTTTGCTGGCACAAAAAGCCTTCTCAATGTTCCATCTCTATCCTCTAATTGCCAAATATCTTCACGGTACGACAGCCAGTGGTCTTTATGAGGCACGGTTGGGACATGAAAGATTCGGCGGTGAGACGCATATTTTTTCGCCGGCATACACCGACGAGAATTTTAGCGAGATCATTAAGGTGTCCGATCACATTGTTTTTAATTCATTTTCGCAGTGGATAACGTATAGAGATAAGGCATTGTCTGCGGGTAAGTCCTGCGGAATCCGGGTCAACCCGGAGTGTTCTACACAGGACCATGCGATATATGACCCCTGTTCTCCGTTTTCGCGGTTGGGCGTGACCATCGATAATTTTCGCGAAGACCTCCTTGAGGGTATTTCAGGACTTCATTTTCACACCCTCTGCGAGCAAAATTCGGACGCACTCGAATCCACTTTGACCGCATTCGAGTCGAAGTTCGGCCGCTTCATTCCCCAAATGAAATGGATTAATTTCGGTGGTGGTCATCATATAACACGGGCCGATTACGATGTCGGGAAACTCATCGCACTGATTAAGTCATTCAAGTCAAAATACGCCGTCGAGGTTTACCTTGAGCCCGGCGAAGCCGTTGCTCTGAATGCCGGATATCTGGTATCGACCGTCGTTGATGTTTTTGAAAACGGTATGCCAATTGCCATTCTCGATACTTCCGCTGCTTGTCACATGCCGGATGTAATCGAAATGCCCTATCGGCCGAATATTATCGGCGCCGGCTCACCGGGAGAAAAACCTTACACATTTCGATTGGGCGGTCCGACTTGTCTTGCAGGCGATATCATCGGCGACTATGCTTTCGATTCACCGCTTTCTCCGGGCGACCGTCTGATTTTTTGCGATATGGCAATATATTCCATGGTCAAGAACAACACTTTTAACGGTATACCTCTTCCGGATATCGGCGTGACGGACGAGAGCGGAAGCTATCATCTGATTCGTCGATTTAATTATTCCGATTTTGAGAGTCGTTTATCCTGATGTGGCTCATGTTATAATATATTATCGATATTTTCGGAGGATCTTTCATGAAATACCCTTTTGGATACGGCAAAGAGACGATTGAGATTGATTTGCCCGAAGAACTTGTCATGACTGTCATGCGACCGAACGAGACCGAGTTACAATTAACGGGTGTAGACGAAGTGATTCGATCTCTGTCTGAACCGATTGAAAGTAAACCCTTGCATGAGCTGGTTCATCCCGGCGAAAAGATTGCCATTGTCACCAGCGATATCACCCGTCCTCTTCCAAGCTATAAAATTCTTCCTTGCGTATTGGATGAATTGAGTCGGGCGGGCATTCCCGACGAGGATATTATCATCGTCTTCGGACTCGGAAGTCACGAAGGTCACAGCCCTGAGCGAATGAGGCAACTGGTCGGTGACGCGGTGTATGATCGCATTCGCTGTATAGATTCAGACGTTGATGATTATGTTCATCTCGGCACCACCTCTCGCGGTACACCGGTTGATATCTTTACACCGGTGGCGCAGGCGGATCGCCGTATTTGTTTGGGTAATATTGAGTTTCATTACTTTGCCGGATACAGCGGAGGCGCCAAAGCAATTATGCCGGGTGTATCCACCCGTGATGCCATTCAATCCAACCACAGCGCAATGGTGATTCCCGAGGCCGCCGCAGGTCGACTGCAGGGTAATCCGGTTCGCGAGGATATCGAAGAAGCGGGTCGAATCTGCGGTATCGATTTTATCATCAATGTCGTCCTGGACGAGAAAAAGCAAATCATCAAGAGTTTTTCCGGCCATCCGGTTCATGCTCATCGAGCCGGCTGTGAGTTTCTGGACTCTTTTTATAAAGTCTGCGCAGCCGAGCGTGCGGATATTGTCATCGTCAGTGCCGGAGGTTTTCCCAAAGATATCAATATGTATCAGGCGCAAAAAGCACTCGACAACGCCAAGCACGCGGTCAGAAACGGCGGAATTATCGTCTGGCTGGCGGCTTGCAGCGAAGGCCTGGGAGAATCCCATTTCGAGGATTGGCTGACCGGTCACGAAAAAAGCGAGGATATGATTGAACATATTCGCCGTGACTTTGTGCTCGGCGGACATAAAGCCGCCGCCATCGCCATGGTACTTCAAAATGCACGTATATTTTTGGTCTCAGACTTCGATCCGGAATATGTGAAGGGTCTGTTTCTCGAGCCTTATTCGGATGCTCAGACAGCAGTTGACGAGGCTTTGCGAATCATGGGCTCTCGGTCGAAAATAATTCTCATGCCCTTCGGCGGTTCTACTTTACCGAAATGCTCGCTATAGAATCAACGAATACGAAAAGGATGCATTATGGCAAAAAAATATAATCGTCAGGAAATACGATGGCATCGTTTGGATAATACCGCGAACTTGTTTCCGGTCATTACCAACAGCAACTACAGTAATATGTACCGGATTTCAATGCGACTGAAAAGCGACATCAATCCGATTCTTTTGCAGAGTGCTCTCGACACCACTTTACCGCGTTTCGGAAGTTTCAAGGTAAGGCTCCGACACGGATTTTTCTGGTACTATTTCGAATCCAACGACAAGCCGTGTTTGGTCAGCGAAGAAATGTCTAAGCCTTGTGCTTACTTTCCAAGATCTCACAACAACCATTACCTGTTTCGCGTATCGTATTATAAGTCACGCATCAACCTTGAGGTCTATCATGTATTAACGGACGGAGCCGGCGCTGTCAACTTCCTTCGTGAATTAGTCTGTCGTTACCTGGATCTTGTCGCTGCTGATGAGTCGGATTCTGCTATTCCCGTCAAGCCCGCCGTCGATGTTTTCTCAGATATTGAGGACAGTTACAACAAGAATTTCACCGGCCAGAATCCGGTCGGTTACAACGCCGCTTCGGCCTATCGTATCCGCGGTGAAAAGATGCCGATCTATACCACCGGCGTTATCCATGGATATGTGTCTATCAAGGAAATAATTGCCTACTGCCGAGAACACAATATGACGATTACGCAATATCTGGTCGCTAATGTTCTTTGGTGTATTTACAAGGCAAACTTAAACGGGCAGCCCAGCAAAAAACCGATCAGCGTCTCTGTTCCGGTTAATCTTCGACCCTATTTCGACTCCACTTCAACGATGAATTTCTTTTCGATCGTGCCCATCATTTTTCACCCGTCCAGTACCGAGCATACCTTCGAAGAAATTTTGAAAATGGTACAGGATCAATTTGAAAAATCCTTGACCAGAGAATATTTCGAGTCCAAAATTGCTTATAATGTCTCATTCGGGAAGAAATGGTATCTGCGCATTTTGCCATTATTTATTAAGAATATCGGGCTCAAGTATACATATGTACGTTCTTCTCACGCAAATACCATTACTCTTTCTAACATCGGACGTATTAAGTTGCCGGATGAATATAAGGATCGTGTCGAGAGTGCAGAGCTCGTAATGGGTGCGACCAACGTCGAAGCGCTCAAGTTTGCGGTTTGCTCATATGAGCGCTCTTTAATCATCACCGTCACATCTCAGTTACAGGACACGTATCTTCAGAAGGCCTTTTTTCGAAAGCTTTCATCCGACGGACTAAAAGTACAAATTGAGACCAATGGAGCCAACTATGAAATACTGTAATAAGTGCCAACTGGAAATTCGCGATGATTCCATCGTTTGCCCTTTGTGCAAAGCCGTCACCGAGGATATGGGCGGCGAAAAGTTCGAGTCCTATTATCCTGAAACTAATATCGATTACAGAAAATTCCATTTTTTGAAGCGCATCTTCTTGTTTCTTTCAGTTGTTGCCGTATTAACTTCTGTGGTTCTCAACGTTATTTTCTATAACGGCTTCCTATGGTCACTGATTACTATTGCCGCAATCATTTACTTGTGGGTCGGTATATCGCACTCGCTCGGCCACCATATCAACATCGCATCAAAAATTCTGGCCCAGAGTATCTTGGGCTCTCTGTTTATCGTCCTGATTGATTTCTTAGTCGGGTATCGGGGATGGTCGGTCAGCTTTGTCATTCCGAGTATATTCATTGTCGCTGATCTTGCCGTTGTCATATTGATTTTGGTCAATCGGATGGACTTTCGAAATTACTTGCTCTATCAATTTGCGATTGCTTTGTTAGGAATGTTTCCCACGGTCTTGTTTTTAATCACGCGAATCGGGCACCCGGCCATGGTCATTATCTCCGCCGCGGTTTCCCTTTTAACGCTTATTGGTACGACAATTCTAGGTGACAAGACCGTGAAAAATGAGATCAAGAAGCGATTTCACTTCTAAGCTAATAGTCTGTCATAAACCGAAATCCCCCCATAACGAACTTTCACCGTCGAGCAAAGTGCCACGCGTAGCACACGCCGGACAACGGGCGCCCTGTGGGCGCCCGTTGTCGTTCATAGCTAGCAATACATAAAGGTGACAAGAGTTATTAGCCGCTATTTATTCAATTGTAATACTAGATCTATTGTTATCCATTTTTTGCTTTGGTACTTGAATGCACAGTACGCCATTATCTAATTTCGCTTTTACCCCTTCCGAAATTGCATCTGCAAGATATACACTTCGGCTCATCGAACTGTAACGACGCTCTTTATGAATATAGTTCTTCTTCATATCTTCGCTCTCCCGACTCTGAGCTACTTTAATCGTAAGTCGGCCCAAATCTATAGACAATTCGATATCTCTCTTTTCGACGCCGGGAAGCTCTGCTTCAACTTGATAATGATCTTCGCAATCCTCGACGTCAATCTTAAACGTATCTGCCATCAAGCTTCTGCGAAAAGGCCACGCATCTGAGAAGAAGTCATCAAGCATGCTGTCAAAGCCATCCGATGCACCTGAGCGTAAGCTGTTGTTTCTTCTGTTAAATGGTACTAATCCTGCCATACAAAACAACCTCCCTTCATAATTATTGTTGATTTTTGGCACTCTCTCCAATCGACTGCCAGCAATTATATTATCGCTCTGTGATGTAAAAAATCTGTGTTATGAACTTTAAAAAATCGAGAAAATATTGTTAAACGTCAATTAACTGCAATTCTCAAGATTATCGTTTCTACAAGTAACAATAATCAAACCTATAATTGTCAAATATTGACGCTCTTACTAAAATTTATTGTATTTTTAATACCTACCTGTTATCATTATTAGCACGTTCATTTGCGTCAGGGCCAATATCTATCCGGGGGGGTAAGAGATAAAGTCATGACAATAACTTCTGAATTAACCGAGCAATTGACCGCTCAAACCGGTCTGAACCTTATTGACTCGTCTCACCTGGCGGGTCGATGCAATGGCTATTTTACGAAGGCAGAAATTCAGTCTCACCTTTCTCGTCTATCGCTTTCGATTTTTGCGTTCGGACTTGATCGCGAATTAATTGAACAGATGGAAGAGTACCTCAATCGTCAAGAGCACCCCTCTTCACATGCCATTGTCGTTGATGATACGCAGATAACCATCTATTTGCCAATTATTCACAACACGGTTCCGGGTTTCCAGAACGTACTATTGCGTGTGACTACATTTCTTATGGATCGTGGCGTCACTGCCGATATTATCGAGACAACTTCCGCAAGCACTTCCGATTGGGCGCAAAAATCCGACATGATATCAGGCAATCATCAGCCACGCTATTTCCTCGGTCTGTTCGGTTCTATTCTCGGAGCAATTCCCGGGGCTTTGCTCTGGTTCATTTTTTCAATGATCAGCAATTACGAGTATCTGGCAAGATTTCCATCAAGAACCGCAAGGCTCTCACCGTGGTTTGTATTTTCTGTCATAATCACTTTCGGGTCATATTGGGGATTTTTGTTGTTATCCGATGCGACGCGAAAAGCCTCCTTTTTTATGTCTTTTCCCATTACTCTCTCAGCCATATTCGTATCAAATCACATATCCTACGCGTTTATTATTTATGCAGCCACTTCCGACCTTCATTATTTTGAAGCCGTTTTCTTTATTAAGAATTATCTTGATCGATACGATTTGTCCACATATTATTGGATATCGTTTGTCATAGGCGTCGTCTTAGCGTTAGTATGCAATATTTTCCTGCTTCATTTTCGAGAACGGAGCTGGTTCAAGTAGAACATGCTCTTCGTTACGAATCTTGAAGAAATGATACGAATTGTTTGCGATCATTATATAACGTGCGATATCCGAAAATCAGCGATCCGAAAACAGCCAGACATACCGTACTGCAGATAGCAATCATGATGGCGATCTGGTAGAGTATCGCCGTTGTCGGAATCGTCCCCGAGAGAATTTGACCGGTCATCATACCCGGCAAAAAGATAATTCCCATGCCCATCATAGAGTTAATCGTCGGCATCAATGCCGTTTCCAAGGCTTGATTCACATGCGGCAGCAAAATCCGTTTGGGATCGACCCCCAGATTCAGAAGATTCTCCAACTTGTTCCTTTGTGTCGATATACTCTCCGAAAAATTTTTAAGACCGAGATTGATCCCGGTCATGGCGTTTCCGATAATCATTCCTCCCAACGGGATGGTGTACTGTGGATTAAACATGCTGACTCCGACGATGACGCCCACAAACATGATTAACACTACTGCGCCGGATGTCGATAAAGAAAGAACAATGGCCAGTTTAAATTTGCGATTCAAGATTTTATTTTTGCCGACGACTTGATACGACGCGAAAATAAGCATCGCTGACAGATAAATCATCGTATACACCGGGTGTGGATTTTCAAAAATATAGGTCAGTACAAAACCGGCTGCAATTAACTGAATCGTCATCATCAGACTCGAAATCAGCAACCTTTTGGTCTGGCTGAGCCGCATCTTCAAAAAGATAACCAAGACAACAATCAATAATAAGTAAATCGACAGAAATTGCCATATTTGCAGTTCGACAACACCGTTCATACCATCACCCTTTTCGATAAACTTACTTCGTATTCGGCATATTTGCGCACAAGCTCTGTATCGTGACTGACAACAACAAGAGAAATATTTGATTTTTTCGCGAACGAGACAATGTTTGAGAAAACAGAGTCGCTCAAATTCCGATCAAGCGCCGATGTCGGCTCATCAAGCAGAAACGCATCCGCTCCAAAAGAGAGAAATATCGAGAGATAGACTCTCTGACGCTCTCCCCCGGACAATGTATTGCACGATGATGTAATCGGAAAAGGGGCAATGCACAACGAGAGATATTCCTTAATGAACTCGTCACTCGGTGGCTTCAGATCACGATATTCATAGTACATACGGAAATTATCTCTGATGGTCGTGTCAAACAAATATACAGATTGACCGGTTAAGAGCATCTTTTGACGAATTTCAAGCGGATCTTCGAAACCGGTATCCTTTCCGCGATAGAATACACGTCCGGATACAGGCGTCAGCGTAGAATTCAATAATCGTAAAAACGTTGTCTTTCCTGAACCACTATCTCCGGTTAAAAATGTAACCGAACCCTCAGGAATCTGAACCGGAGGGTAATTCAAAATACCGGCAAACGTGATAGCCTCAGTCTCGATTATATTCATCAGATAATCTCCTTTTCGCATCGCTCTGTCTCATCTTAACCTATCAAATATCGGAATGGAAAGAGCCGGCAAAAATGCCGGCTCTCAACTGTCATGAAAAATACTTCTGATTATGTCGCACTAAAGCGTCGAAAGTGTCTTGTAGGTGTCCTTAAGCTGCGGATAAATTCGTACAAAGAGATCATAAAACTTTTGATAGTCTTTACTTGCAGCAGGACCGGGAGGGTTCTTGCTCTTGGTATGAATTGCTGCCTCACACGCCTCACGCACGCTACCGTAAACACCTGTGCCTGCACCGGCCAATAGGGCTACACCCAATGCAGGTCCCTGACTGGAATCTGTTGTCTCAACTTCACAGTTATAGACATCCGCTAACATTTGACGCCAGAACGGACCGGAACCACCACCACACGCACGCATCGTTTTGACATCGATGTCCATGCCCTTAATCACTTCAAGGCAATCTTTCAAAGAGTAAGATACGCCTTCCATAATGGCACGTATCAGATCTGCTTTGCCGTGAACCCCGGATAGTCCGTAGAACACGCCTCGCGCATAAGGATCTAAGTGCGGCGTTCTTTCTCCCATCAGATACGGAAGAAACAATAAGCGGTTTGATCCGATCGGAATCTTGCTTGCGGCTTGATCCATCAGATAGTAAGGACTCACACCCATCGCCTTAGCGGTATCGGAAAATGATTCCAGAAAATTATCTCTGAACCACTTCAGTGACAATCCAGCCCCTTGCGTCACGCCCATAACATGCCATTCACCCGGAACGGCACAACAAAAAGTATGAACCCGTCCCTTAGGATCGATGTGCATTTCTGCTGTGTGTGCGTATACAACGCCGGAACTCCCGATCGTCGTAAAGGACTGTCCGTCAGCAACAACACCGGTACCGACAGCAGCTGCCGCATTATCACCAGCACCACCGACAACGGGCGTACCCGCCTTCAATCCGGTCAAATCAGCAATTTCCTGAGTAATCGCACCCGTGACTTCCGGTGACTCATATACTGGTGCCAGCAGCGACTTGTCGATAGAAAGCTTCGTCAATACTTCATCAGACCAGGATCGCTTGCCGATATCCAACAGCTGCATGCCCGAAGCATCCGAGGCCTCAGTGGCACGCTCGCCGGTCAGACGCAAGCGAATGTAGTCTTTGGGCAACAAGATGCTCACGCACTTCTCGTAATTCTGCGGTTCGTTGTTCCGAACCCAAAGAATCTTTGAAGCCGTAAAACCTGTAAGAGCAGGATTCGCAGTGATCTCGATCAAGCGTTCCGCGCCGACAAGGCTGGTAATCTGATCACATTCCGCCGTCGTTCTCTGGTCACACCAGATGATTGCAGGGCGAATAACGCGATCTTGTCGATCTAACATAACCAGACCGTGCATCTGTCCCGAAAGACCGATGCCTCGAACGTCTGAAGTATCAATGCCCGAATCGGTGATAACTTTTTGCAAAGTACCGACAACAGCATCCCACCAGTCAGTGGGATGCTGCTCTGCCCAGCCGTTTTCGGGTTGATACATGGGATACTCTATGGTGGCCTGTGCAATCGTCTTGCCGGCTTCGTCAAAAATGACGGTCTTTGTGCCGGAAGTACCAATGTCAACACCAATCAGATATGCCATGATATTACCTCCGCTGAATGCGTGTTTTTATTAACCGAATAGAATGTCGTTGAGGATGCTCTCAAGAAGTTCTTGACGTCCGCTCTGTGCTTTGACTTCGCCCTTCTCCAGTGCATACTTCTCAAGATCAGCCATTGAAACTTCACCGGCAACAATCTTGGCGCCGATACCTTCTTTGAATGTGGCGTAACGATCAGATACGAAGTTGTCAATTCTTCCGTCTTCGATGAGCTTGTAAGCCATCTTCAGACCGAGTGCGAAGCAATCCATACCGGAAATATAGCTGTAGAAAACATCTTCCGGTGCATTGGATGCACGACGTGCCTTGGAGTCAAAGTTCAACCCGCCTTTGGTGAAACCACCGGCCTTAATGATCTCGTACATCGCTAAAGTGCTATCGTAAACATCCGTCGGGAATTGATCCGTATCCCATCCGAGGAGCGTATCGCCGCGGTTCGCGTCAACGGAACCGAAAGCACCATTGATAGCAGCAACACGAAGCTCATGTTGGAATGTGTGTTGTGCCAAAGTTGCGTGGTTAGCTTCGACATTCATCTTGAAATCTTTCTCGAGACCGTAGGTCTTCAAGAATGCCATAACCGTTGCTACGTCAAAATCGTATTGGTGCTTCATGGGCTCCTTCGGCTTCGGCTCGATATAGAAATCGCCGGTGAATCCGATGCTTCTGCCGTAATCGACAGTCATTCTCATCAGGCGAGCCATATTTGCTTGCTCAAAAGCCATATCGGTGTTCAAAAGAGTCTCATAACCTTCACGACCACCCCAGAAAACATAACCCTCGCCGCCTAAACGGACAGTTACTTCGAGCGCCTTCTTAATCTGTGCCGCAGCATATGCAAATACATCGGCATTCGGAGAAGTTCCGGCACCATTCATATAACGGCGATTGCTGAAAAGGTTTGCCGTGCCCCAGAGAAGCTTCTTATTGTACTTCTTCATGCCCTCTTCGAGAACATCGGCAATAGCATCAAGATTCTTGTTCGACTCTTCAAGCGTTGCGCCCTCAGGAGCGATATCTCTGTCGTGGAAACAGAAGAAATCGATGTCGAGCTTATCCATCAACTCAAAAGAAGCTCTTGCCTTATTCTTAGCCTGTTCGAGCGGATCAGTCGCACCATACTTTTTATCAATGGTTCCGGATCCGAAAATATCTGTTCCTTCAGCAACCATGGTATGCCAATATGACATAGCAAATCTCAAGTGATCTCTCATGGTCTTGCCGGCGATAACTTCCTCCGGGTTATAAAAACGGAAAGAAAGTGGGTTCTTAGACTTACTGCCCTCGTAGCGGATCTTGGGAATGTTTGGATAAAACTCGGTCATGTTCGTTCCTTCCTTTCTTCGGCCGCAAGCGGCCCACTTCAAAAAAACAATTTACCTTATATTTCGAGACAATCATGGTGTATTCATATCGATTTCTGGCATCGTTACTATACTATGATTGTCATTTCGAACATCTTCCGTGCTCGAGCACGGCCTATGTCTATTACAGATTACAACCCTGCGAATAAGATGTCAATAACCTTCAGCCTCTTTCGGAAAAGAAATCCTCGTCGGCACGATTATGCACGATTCACAGACACCCGAAGAGCAATCGGTTCAGCTCCCAATAATTGCTTGCTTCTCAGATCCGGTTGTGAAAAACTGACAAAGACGTCCCATTGGCCTTCTGCAATATATCGTTTGCCCTCTTCATCGACGACACTGAAGCGCTCTGATTCTAAAGACAGGTCCAAATGAACGGATTGCCCCGCTTCAACGCAAACGCGCTCAAATGCAACCAACACAGGATTTGGCGGCGCATCTTTGCAATTGATGGGGCGGCTATAGACCTGAATCACTTCGTCAATTGATCTGTCCCCCGGATTCTTAATCGTCAAAGACAATTCCAACGCGTTCCCTACCGCAAGCTCTCTGTCGATACCTTCACATTCAATTTGTGCTCTTCCGTAAGTCAGTCCATATCCGAAAGGATACAACGGCATGTTGCTCAGATATCTGTATGTTCTTCCCTGCATCGAATAGTCCGTAAAGTCCGGAAGATCCTGATCCTGCCTGTAGAAGGTGACAGGAAGTTTGCCGCTCGGAGCAGATTTACCGAAAAGAACATTAGCGATTGCCCGACCGCCAAGCGCACCGGGATACCATGCCTGAATCACAGCAGCACAGTGCTCATCGGCATATGTCAAATCAATACTGCTTCCGGCCAACAGACAAACAATGACCGGCTTACCGACAGCAGTAACTTTCTCAATTAAATGATTCTGAACATCAGGTAAGTACAGGGATTTTTTATCTCCAGATGCATCACTGTTACCGGTGTCACCCTCTTCGCCTTCAAGCGTCTCGTCCAAGCCTACAAATAGTATGACAACATCACTTTGCTCCGCAGTATAAACCGCTTCGGCTATCCGATCGTTAGGCTGTGCTAAAAACTCACTGCGATTAAATGATAATTCTGACCCAACAGAATACAGTACCCGAACCGCGTCACCCAAGAAATCCTCTATACCTTCAAGCGGGGTCACATATCGGGGCGAAGTACCGTGGTAATTACCAATGAGTGCCTTGCGACTGTCGGCATTAGGGCCGATAACCGCAACCGTCTTGAGTGCATTCGGATTAAGAGGCAGGATACCGTCATTTTTCAAAAGAACCATAGATTTCTCTGCCGCACGCACACTCATGTCCAAATGAGCCTTGCAAGCGACAATGTCATATGCAATATCATCAAAATCGGTCTTATCGAAAAGACCAAGTTTGTATCGAGTCGTAAAGAGGCGAACAGCGGCTTCCGTCACCTGCTCGTCGGTCACCAAGCCCTGCATCCAAGCAGACTTGAGATGCAAATACATGTTGCCGCAATTCAGATCGCACCCGGCATCCAGCGCCAATGCAGCAGATTCAACCGGAGTCTTAGTCACTCGGTGATGTTCATGGAAATCTCGAATTGCCCAACAATCCGATACGACATGCCCCTTAAAGCCCCACTTATCTCTCAGAATATTTGCCAGTAATGTGTGACTGCCACAACACGGTTCTCCGTTAGTCCGATTATAAGCTCCCATCACCGATTCCACGTCAGCTTCACGAACGCACGCTTCAAACGCCGGCAGATATGTCTCCCAAAGATCTTTATCCGAAACGACGGCATCAAATTCATGCCGGAGCGACTCAGGACCACTGTGAACAGCAAAATGCTTCGCACAAGCAGCGCTCTTCAAAAACTCACCGGAACCTTGAAGTCCTCTGATAAAGGCGATGCCAAGTTGAGATGATAGATACGGATCCTCTCCATAAGTCTCATGCCCTCGGCCCCATCTCGGATCACGGAAAATATTGACATTCGGTGACCAAAAGGTCAGTCCTTTGTATATGTCCCGGTCTCCATGGGCGGAGGCTTGATTGAACTTTGCGCGCCCCTCGGCCGCTATTGCATCCGCGATTTCTTCAAGAAACGCCTTATCAAACATTGCCGCCAAAGCAATCGCCTGAGGAAAAACAGTCGCCGTTCCGGCCCTGGCAACACCATGTAATGCCTCATTCCACCAGTTATATGAAGGAACATTAAGACGGGGAATTGCAGGTGCGTGATAGGTTAATTGGTCTATTCGTTCTTCTATCGTCATCTGCGCAACCAGTTCCTGCGCTCTCAAACGATTACGATCATGCTTATCCATCTGATGCCTCCATAAAAACGAGATGATGTTATTATGCCATACTCGACAGTAATTTGAGGCATGATACCGGATTAATTCAGGTCTTTAAAAGAATGTTAACAAACAAGAGCTAAATAGGCTATTTAACCATAGAAAATCGTACTCAAATACCTTTATGGCCAATAAACTTGATCAACAGCCGTAATTTGTCCGTTCGCAACGGTTACATAATAGAAAAAGATGCCATCAACTACATCTCCCGGATGACTTTGAAATAATAAAAGAAAATCCGCATAGTTCAGAGAAAATGTATTAGCATCTGTGCTAATTACTCCTGCTGCGTCATACATCATAGAGATTGAGACAACGCTCATATCGGCATATCTCAACTGCGGATTTACGTTTTTCAGAACAAATTCACCATCCGCGTACTCATTAACCTCTTCAGCAGCGGCTTCAGGGGTATAGCCCTTGTTGCTCACCAAAAAATCGATTGCATCTTGTCCTCTTAACATGTCGAAATAATCAAACGCCGCAACTCCGGTTTCCGGATCAAAAGACTTCATAAATGCATAACTCGAGTACATACTTGAAGGATTCGCCGGAAGTCGATTGACCGTCGTCTCTACCGTCTCACTCTCTGTGGAAGTCGCATCCGAAGTATCGGAAGCGCTCGTCTCTTCAGAGGACAAAGAGGTCGAATCCACCGCATCGCCATTGGCAGGCAAATCACTATCCGAAGCGCTTGTACTATCTGTTATACCTGATGGGGAAGCCTCAGAAGCCCTTTGGGCAGAAGATCCGGATCTGTAATTATCGAAAAGATACTTGCATCCGCAGAAAGAAATTAAAACGACAATAATCATCGCAAGACCGAGAAATCGCCCGAAAGAGGCCCTAAATCCTCGAACGCAAATTCTTCGCAATCTGTCATTCATAATGATCACCTCCAAACCTAAATATATTTTAACACTTTGGAGGTGTAATTACATCACCCTATTACCCGGCAACGGGAAAACACAGAATTATTTCAGATGCAATCATCAGCTGTATATTACATATTTGACTGTTCATATTCCTGAAGCGCCTCCACGAAAAGATCCGCTACTTCAGGATCAAATTGCGAGCCGCGATTTCGAAGTATTTCTTCTATGGCCTCGTCTCGATGCACTCCTTTGCGATAAACTCTATCCTCGATCATCGCATCATATGTGTCTGCTACCGCTAAAATTCTTGCAGGCAAAGGAATCTCATCACCTTTTAATCCTCTGGGATAACCCTTGCCATCCCATCTCTCGTGATGAGACAGAATATAGTCGGCAATACGCTCGAGATCCGGCGTCGACATCGCGATTCGATAGCCGATCTCGGGGTGTTTTTTCATTATTTTCCACTCGTCGTCATCTAATTTTCCCGGCTTATTTAAAATGCGGTCGTCTATGCCGACCTTTCCGATATCGTGCAACATCGCAAATAACTCAAGGTCATCAAGGCTGCTTTGACTCAGATTAAACCGTCTTGCAATGGCCTTTGAGATCTCGGCAAGACGTATGGCATGATTCTTCGTCTCTTGGCTTCTCTCATAAAGCGTCGTCATAATCGACGACACAATGGCACTGTGCGAACTTTTACGGTCCAGAAGCTTCCGCTTGTACATGTATTCCGTCGCTTCACGAATAATATCCGAAAACGAAGTTGCGTGAGACACTCTCGTACTATAGCCGATGGACACGCTCATATCGAAAGTCATCTCACCGATTGTCTGATTTCTCATTTCGATATTGCTTTGAATTTTTGTGCAAAGCGCATGAGCTTCCTCAAGTGAGGTATTAGGAAGCAACATCGAGAATTCATTACCTCCGGTTCGAGCAATCAAGCCGTTTTTCGAGCAATACTGTTCAAGAAATCGAGCCGTTTCGATGATCACCGTATCACCGACATTCTGACCGAACGCATCATTAATCAACCTTAATCCATTGATATCACAGATCATAAAGGTAAGCGGCATATATTTGAGCTTATCCATACGCATTTTTTCTTTTTCAAAAAACTGGCGATTGTATAAGCCGGTCAAAAAATCGTGGTCGTTAAGGTAGCGAATCCGTTCTTCTTGCTTTTTCCTTGCGGTCATGTCAATAATAATGCCCTCAAGCGCAATCACTTCATCAGAATCATCGTATATGCCCTGCCCCATTTCTAACACCCATTTTCGAGAGCCGAGCTTAGTAAGAATCTCGTACTCGGCGTGAAAAGGCACGTGCAGCGCCAGGACTCGATCCCACTCCTTGCGGAGAACCCCCTGATATTCCGGAACGATTAAGTCGTTAAACGAGAGAGAGAAATTGTTAATTAATTCTTCAGAATTATATCCGGTAAGTTCACGGCATCCCTCCGAAACAAAACGCATGGTCCAATCCGAATCATTGTCACATCGATACGCCATGCCGGGCAAATGCGACAGCAAAACGGATTTGCTCCGTTCGGATTCCTTCAAGGCCCGTTCAGCGGACCTTCGCTGATTGATATTCTGAATCAGACACAGATGCGTCAAATCATTTCTGTTGCTCAGTTCAAAACGAATAATGCTCACCCGGCACCATATTTCTTCACCATTCGGTCGAACAAAACGCTTTTCGATCTCATACTCATCAATCTCACGAGATCGAAATTTTTCAATTAGCAATCTTTCCGCATCATGATCATCGGCAAACGTCAGATCATCCCATGTGATTTCTTTGAGTTCGGTTTCCGTACGATCGAGAATGCTCTCAAACGCAGGGTTAACACCCGTGACAATACGATCTTCATACATTAGCGCAACGCCAATCGGTGAACGTTGAAAAATTGCGTTTATAAGCTTTTCGCGCGCCTTAATTGATCGATTTCGCTCTGCCAATGCTAAATTCTTGAAGACAAACCAGACCAAGATCAGCGCGAGTATCAGGACACAAGCGACCATTATTATTGCATGAAAAACGTGCTCATTGATCTCACCATAATATGCCTCGGAAGCGTATTCAAAGACCAGGTTCAACTTGCCGCCGGAAGCGAGCGAGCTTTCAATCGGGGTCGTGACGCGCATATAACGATCACCTTTGCGCGTTGTCGACTCAAAAGGACCCTCAATCTGAGTTTGCGGAAGAATGAAGTCTGATGCGAGAAAGGCATTTGTCAGAAAGTTATCGTCGGAAAAGGACGTCACTTGAATAGGGTTGTTAGAAGTAGAGTCGGCAATTATTCGACTCTCTTCACCAACCACCTCTTCAATATAAACATATCTCACTTCATCAATAGATTTCGCAAAATATATAAGTTCAGACTCCAGCCGAGAATGAGCGCGATTCGATATGCTCGAATCTTCGGAAAAAACATCCGCGAAATCGGAAAGCGAGATAAAAGAGACCGCAACACGAGATTGCTCAGATAATTTTTGATTGGTCTTATCTATATAATTGTCTTTTGTTTTGAGAATATATGCCATGCCGGCAACGATGACTATCAAAACAAAAACTGTCACTATCATCTTGTAGATGAAGTTGCTGTTCTTAGAGGGCCTTGATGATATAGACATGCTGATATTCCCCACAAACGAGCCGGCAAAAATTCATGCTTCACATTACATATATCTATTATACATTGCAAAAATGCTTTTCGGGCGATTAATCAAATAAGAATTTATTAATAAGTAATATAAATTTTCGATTTTATATCTTGCGATAGCCCGTTCCGATGAACTTTGCAACGAGTGTGCCGTCCGGATCTCTGATTTCGACCTCATACGAGCAAATTTTTCGCCCGTTAGATAACTCTTTAGATTCTGCCGAAACTATCGGTCCGGATGGCGTTTTATAGTATGAAATTCCTGCCTGTACAGCTACCGTGGGGGTGCCGTAACTGTTCGCCGCTACTGCGAAAACATAATCTGCAAGCGAGAACATAATGCCGCCGTGAAGGGTTCCGATGCCGTTAAGGTGAGAAGACTGAATTTGCATTTCTGCCTTGGCATATCCCGGCGATACTTCCAGCAGTTCGAATCCAAGCAATTTGGCCACCTGATCTTCAGTTGTCAATCGGGTTAATTCTTTTGTCATTTTTAACTCCTCATCGGTTAGTATAATCTCTTCATTATATGCACATTGAAGAACAAGTCGCAATTGGCGAGACAATTCCAGATGACTGTTTTACCCCCTT
>JAAYBI010000013.1 GCA_012718915.1 Clostridiaceae bacterium | reverse complement strand
TGACTCTTTTCGGATCGGCAAAATACTACCTCGGTGTATATCCGGAAGAACTTCGCCCTACTGATGTTTTTGAAACAATGTGGGATCAGTCACCGATCCGTGTGTTTTACAGCATAAGCGACCCCGGGCGGTTTGCATCTGTAGTCTCTTTCCCGGTGTTGCTTCCCGCGGCGGTCATCCTGTCCGTTTTCGCGGTAAAAAGCGGTGGACGAGGAGTCTTATCCGGGATCATCGCAGGCGCAGGCCTCTTCTCAGCACTGATTTATATGATGGAGTTACCGATTTCGATTTGGTTAACGCCTCTGATGACCGTCACGGTGATCATCGCGGGCATTTGGCACATCAACAAAATAAAGATAACGTAATCAGGGGGGGGAACAAAAACGTGTTGGAAATTAATAAAGCAAGAGTATCCTATGGCGCCAAATTCGGCATTCAGGACATTTCGCTTCGTTTTAAACCGGGAGAGATCATCGGTCTTTTCGGAGAAAACGGCGCGGGCAAATCAACACTGATGAACGCGATCCTTGGCTTCGTGCCGCTGGCCTATGGCAACATTACTCTGGATGGGAGAGATATCAGTCGAAAGGCATTGACCCGAATATCATTCGCAAGCAGTGAGCACAACTTATTTCCGAATTTTACTGCGAATGAACACCTCAACTTTTTTACAACCTTTTTCCCGAGATTCAACGTCGAGAGATACTACTTCCTGATGAATTTTTTTAATCTCCCTGAGAATCAGAAATATCGCTCCATGTCGACCGGGCAAATGAATCAACTCGAGACAATCTTCGCATTATCACAAGGGGCGGACTACATTCTTCTCGACGAGCCGTTTGCGGGGAACGACATCTTTAATCGTGAAGATTTCTACAAGGTGCTGCTCGGAATTCTTGAGCCGACCGAATGCCTTATCATTTCCACACATCTGATTGAAGAGATCAAGCATTTCGTCGGTCGCGTGGTCCTGATCCACAAGTCAAAAATCGTCGGGGACAAGACAAGTGAAGATCTCGAAAACGAGGGCATGGATCTGATTTCCTGGATGAGAGAAGTATATCAACGTGATGAAGGCCGCGTTGGAAAAGTGCTCCGGGAATATAGGAAAGACAAAGAGGAGTAGATCAATGAAATGCAATTTCCCGATCCAACTGATTCTTATTACACTTCTTCTCGGCCTCTCCGTCGCGGGCCGGTTCTTTGTCGACTCGTGCAAGCAAGAATGCGTTGAATTGGTTACGACCGTCGGAGATGCTTCATTACTGGAAGACACGAAAATCGCAATAACCTATAACTCCACGACAACAACATATGTCCGGTTGGAAAGCAATCTGCTGGTCAATTTCAAGGACGGCCCTGTCGTGGAGAAAGTCGTTCCGGGTATCGCTCCGAAAGCGCCCAAAACACTAGGGCTCTTCGAAGTCAACCCTGACCCGAAAGATACATGTTTTCGTCTTGATACGTATTACCCCCCGTTCTGGAATTCATCCCAACCGTTCCCGATTGGTTCATTGATTGTCGAAGAGATACATGCGCAATCGAGGTGGCCCGAGTTCGATGTAAGGACAATAAAGATTGGTGACATTTATTACTTTACTCTTGAGACCCATGCACTGGATAATTATGGTTCTGAATATACGGATGATTACACAGCGCAATCCGGAATTTGGGCTTACTATGAAACACCGTCGGATGATGGGTATAGTCACCCTGAGGTTCATTTGGAGAACGTTGTCCCTTATACGGTTACAGGTCCATCGGGAGCTTCTGAAGTATATGGGCTCTATGCGACGGAAGATGAAACCGCTCTTGTTCTGATCACCGTCGAAAACAGAACGGACTTGTACGCGACATTTTACGATATTCAAACAAAGACCGCGAGCACTCCGCGCCTCGTATACCATTGCGAAAACGTCCGTATTTTTCCGCAAATTCTGAGTGTAAATTCCACATGTCCATCGGGATCCATTCTTATAGCGATTGTGAGTGATGATGAGAATAATCCAATAACATATCACGCACTGGGTCTTCGAGAAAATGAAGTGACCGGCGAGATCCAAATTATCGATTATCCGATGGATAATTTCAATTGGCGTTGGCTTTCCGGCCTTGAGGATTACGAAATACTCAGAATAGTCGGCGCCGGTGAAAAAGTTGAGATGTATGGTATTTCGGACATTTACTACGTCGACGACGAGTTATGGATTATAAGTTATGAGCACCGGAATGACTACTTTTTTTACCGCGGTGATTACCGAGGCGAACCCTTCGTACGGCGGTACGTAGATTCTGATTCTGGCGATAAAATAGTGTATCCTGGCCAACTCAGAAAAGAGTACGAGTACTTGATTCAGGAGTACTTGATCCAGGGATATCGGGATAATAGCTTGTTTTACGAAGGGGTGCTCTCTGTGGATCTGACTGTCGCGAATCCGGAGTTACGGTTCCTGGACAATGTGTACGGATACCCAATATGGAATAATGTTTCTGCCCAAGCAACCCTCTTATACGAATAGCGACATAGTCAATACTCCCCCGGGATTGACCCGCATGCCAAATCAGAAAGAAGGATACCCTCCATGAAACACAAAATACCGACTCAACTGTTTCTCGTTACACTTCTTCTTGGCCTCTCCGTCGCGGGCTGGTTCTTTGTCGACTCGTGCAAGCAGCAGTCGAACGTTGAATTGGTTACAATTTACGGTGATACCTCCTTGCTTGAGGATCGAAAATTGAATGTACGTTATGAAAATCTTCCGGACTCAGACAACCTGATCCGCGTCAGTGACCTGAATGTCCGCTTTGCAAACGACGGCTCGTGCGAATCCTCCTTCAGCATTGACAGCAAGCAAAACAGCGAGAAAGCGACGTACAATATGGCCGAATTGTATGTGTTCCCGTGGAGAGTCGATCCGCCTGTGGGATTATTATTCAGCCAATTCTCGGAGCGGTTCGAAAATTACAGTATTGAAATTTATAATTCGCTTCAGGTAAGTAACATACCTCCTGACACAGAAGATCTTGGACATATATTCGATAGCAGGATGATTATGATAGACGGGGTTGCATATTTTATGGTACTCAACAGTACAATCGGCAGCTCAATACATAATGATTCCGGTATCCCGGTCGATTATACCTTTGACTCCGGGATCTGGTCCCTTGAACTCACAAAGAAGGACGCAATCCCCGAAAACATCGTTCCCTGTCCGATATCCAGTGAGCCCTCGAGTTCAAATGTGTATGGTCTCTATGTTTTGGATGACAATAGCACGCTTGCTCTTCTCACCCTGGAAAATAACACGGAGCTGTACGTCACTCTATATGATACGAAAACCGGTAAGACGCATAGTCCTGTGAAGATTTTCTACAACGATTCCGGTACCGTTGTACCATACCTGATGAACTACAATGATACTTGTCCGATGGGATCTGTCTATGTAACCGTTTCCGATGGAGATGAGGTCAAAGCCTACGCGATATCTCTTAATCGCAATGAACAGAGCGGAAACATCGAATCAAGCATTTTCGAAATGCCGGTTTATGTTTCGATATCCAACGATTACGACAAGTACAATACAGCCTCACACCGATCTGATTTTGAATTTTTTAATGAAGTTCAATATCTCTCCTCCCCCTTTGTCAAACATTGGCAGAAAACCACTGAAGATGAACTCGTGTATTTGGATCCTGAGTTGTTTTTCACAGGAGAGGATGTCTGGATTATCAGTAATGAATGTAGTACAGCCGGAGGTATGATAATTGATGGCCCGGATCGTACTTCGCTTGAATTTACTCGCAGAGTATCCGAAGAAGAAACATCTTTTCCGGATACATCCGATATACTCTACCACGGGACAACAAATCATCCGTTTGTCATTCAAGCATACCAAGGATCAACGTTGATGTATGAGGGTATCCTTGATGTAGACACTTCATTTACGTATGCGAATCCCGGAATTCGCGAATCGTTGTATTCAGGATCAATGGAGAAGCAGTTGATATGGAACGGCGCACATGTTTTTCTGGAATTAGAATAAAGCGCCGTCGACCGATCCGCCGGATATCTTGAGCTCTCTTCAGCCAAAGAATGAATAAACAAAAATTCCAAGGATGATCAAAGCAAGCGCCACTATTTTCATAAAAGATAATTTTTCGCGAAATATACATACGCCGAAAATAGTGACATAAATGTAGCTTGTTGCAGAAATGACCGGCCCCCAAGACAAGGGGATTCCTTTGTAAGCAATAATCGAAAGAAATGTTGACGCGAAAAAAATGGTATAAGCTACGATCACACGGATATTCAGGTATTCCTTAATTCGCGATGCGTGCTCCTTCTGTGATTCCTTTTTCAGAAGCACTTGTGATACAGCACTGATAAATACTCCCACCAGGAGGATGGAAGAATAGAGCAATAAATCATTGTTCATTTTTCACTGAATCTCCCGAATAGGCAAATATTACAATGCCTGCGATAATGAGGACTGCTCCGGCTATTTTTCCTGCGGTAATCGATTCTTTGAAAAACAACAGTCCCCAGACCATGCCCCATACCACTGTTATGGCTCGATTCGCATAGGCTTTTGTTAGAGACATTCGTTTAATGATCTGTTGCCAAACAATCGCATAAATTCCTAGTAAGATAATAATCAGCGAATACCAGATAAAAAATTCAGCGCTTAGAAAAGCATAAGAAGATGCAATTTTACTAATAACTCCGCTAAAAGAGAAAACGATTAAAAGTAAGTGAAGTAAGTACAGGGTTTTCAGATTTTTTTTCATTTTTCCTCTACCTCTGTGTCAGGTAAATATTTCTCGATCAAAGATCGATCGGAAGAAGAAAAAATGAAGTATCCATACCGATTACTGCTGTCGGTTACTTCTTTGGGTGTATGGGCATTGTTAATGACATAGTCGACAAGTATTTCGGGATGATCCCGCTTCATCATTTCTAAGGTGTTGATATCGTTTTGATTAATAACAAACCGTACAGCAGCATGGGTTCCCGGGGACACTTTAACGTCAGGTTCTATACCCAGAGAAATATCAATAATAGCACTTAGATAATCAAAGCCTGTCGACAACTCAACCAATGAAGACCCGATAAAATCTCCGCCCATCCGGCCGCCAATTTCGATGATTTTAATTGTGCCATCTTTAGTAATCTTCACTTCGGAATGAGAGGCGCCGTACCGAATTCCCAAACCGGTCAACGCGTGTGAGACTGTTAGTTTTATTTTCTCCTCAATTTCAGCAGATAGTAGCGCCGGCTCAACATGTCCGGTCTCGATAAAATGAGGTGAACCGGTTGTGTACTTTTTTGTAATTGCCAAGAAATGGTGGATGCCCTGCCAGGATACATATTCGATACTGTATTCATCGCCCTCTGCAAACTCTTCAACCAAAGCGCTTTTTTCAAAACCCTGATCCAGCGCATGACAAATGGCATCTTCCAGTTCAGAAAAACTATAGACTTTAGTGATTCCCCGACTGCCCGAACGATCGAGGGGCTTTACGATCATCGGAAAGGCAAGTCGGGCCTCGCTCAGATCTTTTGAAGATTGAACTTTATAACTCTTCGGTGAAGGATCGTTGTTTTCAAAAAAACATTGTCGCATATGGTGTTTATTGGTTGACTTCATTGTGGTTTCTATAGAGTTTCCAATTAATCCCATTTTTTCAGCGACATAATTTACCGTAACCACGGCTAAATCAGAAGCAATCGTGCAGATTCCGTCAATGCCGATTTCTTGGCATTTCTCTAATATTGCATCTTTTTCGATGATACTGATCGGATAAAAACAAAATGCCGTTTTTTCACCGATTGCATCGTCTTTATATGCAAAAACATGCGTTTCCATTCCACGCTGATTCGCTTTTTCAATCAGCGGGTTTTGCAGATATGACGCCCCGATTATCGCAAGTTTTTTCATCTTATCCATACAGAATTCAATCTTTCCTTTGTACTTCTTTGTCAGTAGAATTATTAAATTGACGGTTAGATGAGGTGCTTAGCTCTTCTATGTCAAGCTTTTCACTATTCAGCTCCTCGCGTACGACATACTGCGGCAGATCGCTGATCGTCATATAAATTCTGCCGATGTATTCTCCGATCAGTCCGAGAATAAGCATGATGATACCGCCGATAAAAAGCTGCAGGGCGATACTTGAGGTGTAGCCCGCGGCAATCGATGGATTGATTATCTTTCGCAGTACAACGAAAAGACCGAATAAGAACCCCACCACAGAGCACCCGAAGCCGATTATCGAGGCAAATCTCAGCGGTACTAAGGAGAAGTTAGTGAAGGTGGTCAACCAGAGAGCGAAGAGCTTTCTCAGCGTGTAATTGGATTCTCCGCTTATCCGCTCCCTGTGCTCAAGCTCGACATCGACACAGGTCTTTATTATCACATGAAGGTAGCCGCCAATCGAGGGAAACGGACTTTTGTATTTTTTCAGTTTTGCGGCGGCAAACTTGCTCAGCGCATGATAACTGGACACATGAACATTTTTAACCTTTGTCCCTTTGAGTTCAGATAATTTATTGTTTAGATAACTTGTAAAACGCTTGAAGAGGCTGTGCTTTTTATGCGGAAAATACGCGTAGACCATGTCATAGCCTTCGAGTACTTTATCGACAAGCAAGTAAATCTGATCTGCCGGATGCTGACCGTCGTCATCCATATATACAAGCACATCGCCCGAAAAATACTTAAGCCCCGCCATCTTGGCAGCGGTCTGCCCGAAATTTTTCGACAGATTGACCCCGATCACTTTCTCATCCCGGCAAAGCTCCCTTATGGCCCCGAAGGTCTCGTCATAAGGATAATCATTCACGAGGATAATCTGATAATCATATCCCTCTCTTGCGAGAATCGCCTTTTTAATATTCTCCACAACGATCGGCAGCGTTTTTGATGATTTATAACAAGGGATGATGACTGAAACAGTAATCATATCTTTTCTCCCATAAATTATTTCGTTCGGTCGCGGAACAGATTATTACTCTATATCCTGTTCCAAAATGATTGTTATTCCGTTCTGAATTTTCTGAATCAATTTTTCACAATCATCATAGGTCTTGCCCTTAACAATAACCTGTCCGATTCGATCTTTAGCGTTTTCGAATTTATTAATCTTGCTTCCTTTTTCAACGATCATAGAAACCTCATATATCCTGTCATCCTCCGGAATATCCAGCATAATATCTGCAATCGTGCCGGATCTTTCGGATAACAGCATTCGCGAGGCATTTGCGGTGTATGTTTCACTTCTTTTCTCAAAGACCTGTGCGGGATTCTCACCCATCGCTGCCATGGCAATCATTTGATAGTAGTCAATCCCGTAATAGATGCTGACAAGCTCAGGAAGACAGGTGGCGCCGACGCGACCGGTCAACTCAATAACATAAACCGTGTTGTCTTCAACAATCAGGTCAACGTTAACTGCACAGTTATCAAGCCCAATAGCGTCAATTGCCGCTCTGACAACCGTGTCCGCCTGCTCTTTGAGCTGATCGTCTCCGTCAAACGGAGCGTAATGACCGATTGGCACGGCGGTATGGCTCATATAAGTATTGCCCCCATGAAGTAATACAAATAAAATATCATGATTATATATAAATGCTTCCGCTCCGAATTCATATCCTTCTATGTATTTTTCAACAATACAAAAATCTTTTTTCGTAACCGGCATTATATTATTATATCCGTTAACTGCCTCATCGACTGACCGACAGATATAAATTCCGCGGCTTCCCTGAAGATCTACGGCTTTGATGATTAGCGGAAAACCGATATCATCCATCGCGCTGAATAGTTCGTGCGTATCGGTTACCATCCGGAAGTCAGCTGTGGGAACACCGTTGTCTAAAAAAGCGCGTTTCATTAAGAGCTTGTTATTGCACATTTCAGCAGCGCTATTTGAAATATTGCATAGACCGAGCCTTTCGGCGACATATCCCACCGCGTGAATTCCCGTGTCGAGGCAGCAGGTGGTGATACCGTCAATTCCGAATTCGATTGCTTTCTCGAGCACGGCGGATGGATCGGATATATCAACCAAGGCGATTTCATCGCAAACATCGAACGCAGGATAATTTCCGTCAATGCTTGCGACGACCGTATGGTATCCGAGCTCTTTCGCGACCCTGACAAGAGGAACCTGCGCGGCTCCGGCACCAAGTATCATCAGTTTTTTCTTTCTCATTATTTTCCCCTTTCACAAATACTTTCAAGTGCCGATAAACACGCCTCATCAGGGACAGAATTAAAGCATTGGAAATTATCTTTGATTACATCCGCCGGCAGCTCCCACCAGCAGATCTTCTCAAGTCTTTGAATGATATCTTCGGAGAATCTTTTCTTTATTGGTCTTGCGGGCACGCCACCGACAATCGTGTAGGGCTCAACATCCTTCGTGACGACGGAACCGGCGGCGATGACCGCTCCGTTCCCAACGATAACTCCCCTGCATATACACGCGTTTGCGGCAATCCATACATCATTTCCAATGATACATGGTGTTGAAAAACGGTCATAAATCTCCTCATCCGGCGGAAGAAGCCCGAAGTCTCCGGAATATATAAAAGAATGGGTTGTTACACGCGTATAGTCATGATTTGCGCCACCGATGCTGACATTCCAGGAGAGCGAACAGAAGGCTCCGATCTGACTGTGCCAGATTGTTGTGTTTCTTCCGGTATATGTGTACCTTCCGATGTCCCCGCTGTAAATCATGTTGTTACGCTGAATAATGACATGCTCGCTCATACGGGAATCTTCAATTCTGGAATAATCCCCGATCGAACAAGAGTCGCCGAGTTCGGTGTTCTTAACGTATGCGTGTCGATAGATACCCGTACCTTCCCCGGCTTTGACGTTGTCGACAACTGCAGTCTCATGGAAAAAAATTCTACTCATTGTTATGACCTTACCTATCTTTCGGTTTCCGACACTCATTCTTTCACAATGTCATTGATCAACGAAAACTATAAAATTCTAATACCTTATCACATACGTAGTTGTTATCTTCAATGGTCATGCCATAGAACATTGGAAGTCGAACCAATCGCTCGCTTTCTTTTGTCGTGTATCGATCTTCACCGCTAAACCGCCCGAAATTTTGTCCGGCAGGAGAACTGTGCAAAGGGATATAGTGGAATACACAGCCGACTTCATTTTGCCTCATAAAACGGATAAATTCAGTTCTTTCTTGGATATCACGCGTCTTTATAAAGAAAATGTGCGCGTTATGATGACAGTATTCAGGAACAATAGGGAGGCCAATTTTGCCTTCTTCTGCCAGCGACTGTAAGCGTGCATAGTAATTGTTCCAGCTACTGATTCTGCTTTCTTCTATCTGATTGACACGCTCCAATTGAGCATACAAGTATGCTGCATTAATTTCACTGGGCAAATACGACGAGCCGATATCAACCCATGTATATTTATCAACTTCACCGCGAAAAAACTTGCTGCGATTTGTGCCCTTTTCTCGAATTATTTCTGCGCGTTCAGTATATTGGGCATCCCTTATTAATAAGGCGCCGCCCTCGCCCATCGAAATATTCTTTGTCTCATGAAAACTATAACAGCCGTAATCGCCGATCGTTCCTAGCGGCTTCCCTTTATATGTGCTGGTTATCGCCTGCGCGGCATCTTCAACAACTATAAGATCGTGACGTCCGGCAATAGCCATGATTATGTCCATCTCACAGGCAACACCGGCATAATGCACAAGGACAATTGCTTTGGTTTTTTCTGTGATCGCGTCTTCGATTAATGATTCATCAATATTCATTGTATCCGGACGAATGTCGACGAAGACTATTTTTGCACCTCTTAATACAAAAGCATTTGCCGTAGAGACAAAAGTAAAAGAAGGCATAATGACCTCATCTCCGGGATGAATATTTGCCAGAAGCGCCGTCATTTCAAGCGCATGAGTACATGAAGTCGTTAATAATGCTTTTGAAGCGCCCGTGTTCTCCTCTAACCAGCGATGACACTTTCGGGTAAATTCTCCGTCACCGGATATTCTTCTGTCACTGACCGCACAATTTATGTTTTCGAGTTCACCGCCGACATAAGGAGGAACATTAAATGAAATCATAAAAATCTCCTTTGATCATTCAAGGTAAAATTTCCAAATGCTAAACCCGTCAATAACATCAACCAATTCAATTTTCACGTTGGTATAATAGTGTTCCCGCAAGTATAAGAATTTGACTTCGGTATAGTGATTATCAACTACATAGACATTATCATTAATGAGACTCTTATATGGGTTTAGTCCATCAATTCCATTATCCTCCCAACATTCTTGATTGTCAGGGTAGTTCATGGTGATTCCACCAAGGCAGAAATAATTGTCGTTCCAGTAGTTTAGAGGGATGCGCTCCCAAGGCGAGAAATAGTAAAATGAACCTTGAATTATTGTCCAGAAATCACACAAATAATAATGCTCTGAGTCGTTTTCCATATGCTTAATCATATTTTGATATGGATCTGCGGCAGTAATCACATAACGATACTTGATTCCGTCATAGGCTGACGAACCGGAAAATATATCATTTGCTTCTATTATATATTCATTATACGGTAAATCTTTATATGATTGATCTTTTATATATGTGGGCACTTGATATGCAGCAAGGACTGCCGTCAAAAGTATTAATGCTTTTTGCATTCCCTTCCCGGGAATATCCCTCATCGAAACACATGACAGAATACTGACCATGAGAGAGAAACTAAGGCCATAAACAACTCTATATGGATATCGTCCAATGTAGAGAAAAACACAGAGCATGATGAATAGTCCCAAAAAGCATAAAAGGACTCTTCCGGCAGATTTCCGGTCAATAGCAACGGCTACCAGACCGAGTATAAAACAACTCATAAAAACAGGATTCATTAAAAAATACGGCGGCAAAAATGCGTCAATGACTCTTGCGACAGGATGGGCTGAATTTTCAAATGTGGATTGATATATCTTCCCAACTTCTTCGAGTCTCTCGATCGGGTAGATATCGTTATCCGTAAAATTCCAGGATTCAAACATCAAAAAATCAAGAACATCCAGATCATTTGCTTCAAATTCTTTCTCATAGTCATCCCAACTCAATTTTCTTGTATCCGTAATTTTTGCACGGATTTCGTTGTATCGATAAAAGCTTTTATATTCGGGACTCTGATTTCTGATGAAAATACCGATGAAACGAAATGAAAATAGTCCCATGAGTATAAGAAGACAGCAACCGGCTCTCGTTAACACTATTCTAACGTTCTTCTCATCTTTCCATTGCGGCATTACTTTGAGTAAGAACATCAACGCAACAAAAGGCGCCACCAGATAAACACACAAGAAACGCAACAAAGATCCGGAAAGCATCAAAATACAAGCCAAAACAATAGAAGCTATGCGACTCGCCGATGGCTTTGGGGGCGAAGATGTTTTTGCGGATGTAGTAAAGAGTGCTTCGATTAATAACAGACCACCTGCTGCAATGGCCGCCGCAGCAGTCTTGGTAAATGTGGGCAATATAAACAAGTCATTCGACAGAAAAACCGTGGCGAGGACCGCGAACAAAGCCCCGACTACCCTGTTGTTTTTCTTAATACAGATATAATTAACCGTGAAAACGGAGAGAATTCCCATGACCATTAAATTCACAAAATACCAACTAATATTAACGGTGTGAGAATATAAAAAAACAAGAACGTATCCCAACAAAACGTTTGAAAATAACATATACGGATTATATTCACCGTTAAAGGCGCCACTGAGTATGCCCTCAACAATCGGATCATCGCCCGTTTCATATTTGATATCACAAAACAAAAGCACAAGAATAAACGACACAGCTGTAATCAGTGCCGCAATAAAAAAATCACTTTTTACGATTGACTTAATCTTGTCCGGTCGCATTTTACTCCTCAAGATAAAATTTCCAAATGTTAGCCCCGTCAATAACATCAACCAGTTCAATTTTCACGTTGGGATAATAGTGTTCACGCAAATATAAAAATTTGACTTCGATATAGTGATTATCAACTACATAGATATTATCATTAATGAGGCTCTTATAAGGGTTTTGTTCATCAATTCCATTATCCTCCAAACATTCTTGCTTTTCAGGATAGCCCGTGCTGCTGCCGCCTAAATAAGAATAATTATCATTCCAGTAATTGAGAGGAAGGCGTTCCCAAGGCGCGTAATAGTAAGGTAACTCTTGACTAGTAGAGAAGATGTCACACAGATAATAATGCTCTGAGTCGTTTTCCATATGCTTAATCAAATCCTGATACGGTAAATCTTTATATGACTGATCTTTTATATATGTGGGTACTTGATATGCAACAAGAACTGCCGTCAAAAGTATTAATGCTTTTTGCATTCCCTTCCCGGGAATATCCCTCATCGAAACACATGACAGAATACTCACCATGAGAGAGAAACTAAGGCCATAAATAATTCTATATGGATATCGTCCAATGTAGAGAAAAACACAGAGCATGATGAATAGTCCCAAAAAGCATAAAAGGACTCTTCCGGCAGATTTCCGGTCAATAGCAACGGCTACCAAACCGAGTATAAAACAACTCATAAAAACAGGATTCATTAAAAAATACGGCGGCAAAAATGCGTT
>JAAYBI010000113.1 GCA_012718915.1 Clostridiaceae bacterium | reverse complement strand
GCGGCTTGCTTGATTATTTCAAGCTTATCGTCAATTATATATGTGAGTGCTATTTCGGGAGGTGCATATGCGAAAAAATTATCCTCTTTATGAGACCACAGTGTTTGAAGATTTTCGAATAATGACCGAAAACGTCGCGGATCGTTATCCGGACCGTGTGGCATTTGCGTATAAGGATAAGCCAACGGATAAAGATCTCGTGGTTATGACTTATTCTGAGGCGCGTGAATATATTAGAAATCTCGGAACCGGACTGATTTCGATGGGGTATTCCGATAAGCATGTGGCTCTTGTCGGTGAAAGCTCAGTAGACTGGATATGCTCCTATTTTGCACTGATGTCTATTGGCAGTGTGGTGGTTCCGATTGATAAGGATTTGCCGGCATCGGATATTTTGGATATTTTGAACACGGCAGCATGTGAGCATTTGCTATATAGTTCTTCGATTCACGCCAAAATACAAGAAGTGGTGTCATCCGTCCCGACTTTGAAGACTAAGGTTTGCATGGGTATTCCTGCGATTTCGGATGCATTTTCAATTTCGGATGTAGTTCGCAAAGGAGCAGCGCTTTTTGAGGCCGGTGATCGTTCGTACTATAACTATCCGATTGATACGGACCGATTGGCGACGATTGTTTTTACTTCCGGCACGACCGGTAAAGGCAAGGGTGTCATGCTTTCGCAAAAGAATATCGTCTTGGACATGACCAACGGCATGTATTTTTTTGCATTGACTCCGAGAACCATTAATTTTCTTCCTCCGCATCATACCTTTGGCTCAACGGTGAATTTCGTCGGTCATTTTGCTCAGGGTGTTACGATTTACTTGTCTTCAGGTTTGCGTTACATAGCCCAAGAGATCAAGGAGTATCGACCGACGCACTTGATTTTGGTGCCGCTTTTCATGGAAAAACTCTATTCCAAAATCTGGTCTTCTGCTGAGGCATCGGGAAAAGCTAAATTGCTTCGAAGAATGATGAAGATAAGTAATGCCCTGAGAAAAGTGGGTATTGATTTGCGTCGTAAATTGTTTAAAAGTGTCTTGGCACCCTTTGGTGGAGAGCTTGAGCTTGTAATTTGCGGTGGGGCGGCTTTGAAGCAGGATATTATCGATACCTTTGATGCTATTGGCGTGACAGTGCTCAACGGATACGGCATCACGGAGTGTGCGCCATTAGTATCGTGTAATAGAAACAAGCTCCAAAAGAAGGGCAGCGTCGGTCTTCCGATCATGCATGAACAGGTCAAAATTAAAGATCCGAACGAGGACGGAGAGGGAGAAATATGCATCAAGGGTCCTAATGTCATGCTTGGGTATTATAATGACCCTGAAGCAACGGCAGAAGTTTTTGACGATGAAGGCTATTTTTGTACCGGTGACCTTGGAAAATTGGATTCAGAGGGATGGCTATATATCACCGGCAGGCTTAAGAATTTGATTATTCTGAGCAATGGCAAAAATGTTTACCCGGAAGAGATTGAGCTAAAGATATCCAAAATCCGCGGCGTCGAAGAAGTGGTGGTTTATCAAGGTGAGAGTCGCTCTGCTTCAGATAAAGAGATCATTGTTGCGGAGATATATCCAAACTTCGAAATGCTAAAATCCGATGGCGTTGATGATGTACAAGCCTATTTTGACCGTCAGATTCGAGAGATGAATGAAGAGATGGTATCTTACAAGAAGGTCGGAATGGTCAAGATTAGGGATGAAGAATTTGCCAAAAATACTTCGAAAAAAATAGTCCGATTTAAAATTGATAAATCCGTAGACTAGTTGTAACTCTCATTTTTTCTAAAACGGACAAAATACTGATATGAATTTGTCCGTTTTTTGCATATTATCAAGCGATTATTATCTTCATTACGATATAATAACAACATTGAATAAATTGTTCATTTATTGAAAAGAGGGAGTATTATGCGTAGAATTTCAAAATTACTATCCTTGATTGTGGTTTGTGTCGTAATTTCGACGTTTGCCTTCGTGGTGGGCGCTTCGGTTGATGAAAACAGTAGTTTGCTCGGCAATGATTCGGTTCGAAAGCCTTCAGAAGCAGGCGCACTTCATCTCGAAGAAGTAGACGGACAAATGACTCTTGTGGATGAGTCAGGCGAGAAAATTCAGCTGAGAGGCATGAGTACGCATGGCTTGCAATGGTTCGGAGAGATTATTAATGAGAACGCTTTTGCAACCTTAGCTAACGACTGGGATTGTAACGTCATTCGATTGGCATTGTATGTCGGAGAGAGTGGATATGCGACCGATCCGGCTTTAAAGGACCTGGTCTATCAAGGCATTGATTTGGCTTTCGAAAATGACATGTATGTTATTGTAGACTGGCATGTGCTTGCGCCGGGGGACCCGAATGAAGAAGTATATTCAGGCGCATACGATTTTTTTGACGAGATATCATCCTACTACATTGATAACCCACAGTATGATCAGATTCTTTGGGAAATATGCAATGAGCCAAGCCCGAACACCAATGGCGGCAATGGTATTACAAATGATGCGGCCGGTTGGCAAGCAGTCAAAAGCTACGCTGAGCCGATCGTAGAACTTCTGAGAAGCCGTGGAGACAATATTATCATCGTGGGCACGCCTAACTGGAGTCAGCGTGCTGATTTAGCAGCTGATGATCCGATTGACGCGGATAATATAATGTATGCGACACATTTCTATAGCGGCACACATTTATCTTCAGAGGACAGCGTGGATCGCGGAAACGTCATGGCTAACGCAAGATACGCTTTAGATAATGGGGTAGCGGTGTTTGTTTCAGAGTGGGGATCGAGCGAAGCAAGCGGAAACAACGGACCTTTTCTCCCTGAGGCGGATAAATGGATCTCGTTCATGAATGAAAACAATATCAGTTGGGTCAACTGGTCGCTTACCAATAAAAATGAGACTTCGGGAGCTTTTATTCCTTATCTCATGGGTATTTCGGAAGCAACTCTGTTAGATCCGGGTGATGATCAAGTGTGGGCCACAGAAGAAATGAGCATTTCGGGAGAGTTTGTTCGGGCTCGCATCAAGGGTATCGAGTATGAGCCGATTGAGAGACTTGCGGAAGGTGCTTATTCTCAAGTCGTATGGGATTTTGAGAGCGGAGATGCGCAGGGTTTCGTTGTTAATCTTGACAGTCCGATCAAAGATGTTGTCTTGTCCAATGAAGATGGTATGTTGGTTCTGTCGAATATGGCAAAAAGCATCGATGTTTCGGACACCAATTACTGGGCAAATGTTCGAATATCATCGAATGATTACAATCCCGGATTTGATGCATTTGCGGCGGATATGATCACCATGGAAGTTTATGTCGACAACCCGACTACGGTCTCTATCGCACTTGTACCTCAAACCGATCAGAACGGATGGGCCAATCCGAATAGTGCAGTACGCGTATATCCGGATAATTTTGTCCAACAGGATGACGGAAAGTATTTTGCTTTGGTGACGACGACGGCCAAAGAGGCGGCTAATCTTGAGGTTATTGCAACTGATGCGGAAGGAAGTATTTTGTCGAACATGGTAATGTTCGCCGGCATTGAAGACGGAACGAAGCTTTATATCGACAATATCACATTCTCAAGTAGCGGAGCAGCCGCTGCGGCGCCTCTTGAGCATGCTCCGCAAGGAACGGCATCTTTACCTTCATATTTTGAAGATGGAACGCGTCAAGGGTGGGACTGGAGTGTTGATTCCGGAACGAAGGTCAACCTTCTTGTTGAGAAGGTCAACGGGTCCAAAGCATTAGCTTTTGAATTTGCATATCCTGAAGTCAAGCCGACAGATAATTGGGCTTCAGCCCCTCGGCTTGATTTGTGGTTGGACCCGATGACTCGTGGAGAGAACAGTTTTCTGCTCTTCGACTGTTACCTTGAGCCTACGACCGCAACTACCGGATCGATAGCCATTTCAGCAGCTTTTCAGCCTCCGGAATTTAGTTATTGGGCACAGATTCCGGATTCGTATAATATTGATCTGGCTTTATTATCTGAGGCCGAAAAGACGGAAGACGGGTTATATCACTATATGGCGGTTATGGATTTGGAGACGATCGAAGCCGTTGCCGATGATACTCAGCTCCGAAATCTCTTGTTGATTTTTGCAGACATTGAGAGTGACTTTAGCGGAAAAATATATGTTGACAATATTCGTTTAGTAACTCAGGCAGAATATGATGAGATTGTTTCATCTGTCGAGACTGATGTTGAACCGACAACAGAACCTTCTGCTGAGACAACAACTTCTGTTTCAGAGACCACAGCATCTACAGTTTCCAATGAAAGAGAAAATGATAATGCAGTACCTCTGTTCCCGATTATTATCGGTATTTCGCTTGTCCCTGCAGCAATTGTGGCGGTTATCATTGGCATCTTTGTTCTGAAAAAGAAGAAGTCGAATAACCAATAATACAATTTCTACATAACAAAAGAGACGGCCGCATTGGAGTTCGCTCCAAAGGCCGTCTTTTTCGTATCTTAACTAATCGATTATATAAATTATTTAACTGCCGCGAGAATTTTTTGAGTCCATAACTTGATTATTTCTTGTCGATCGCTTAGTCCATCGAAGAATGTGCTTATCAGCGGAATAATTTCAAATTTTGCTATATGTTCGATGGCCTGATCCTGAGTTAGATCGCGATCGCAAAAATAGGAATGCCCAAGTTGAAAGATATTGGGGTCAGTGCTATCAGAAGGGAGGCTTTTGTTGAAGTCCATGATTACTTTTATCAACTTGTCTAATTTCTTGTTTGAAAAAGCGGACTTGAAGTTTTCGAATTCCGGAGTACCAAATGCAGGATTCATTTCGTAGAATGCAAAGCGTCTGCGAAGAGAATAGTCGCTGAAAGGAGATGATTCCCGGGTAGTACTCAATGTTGCAATAATGTAAAGGTTTTTGGGAACCGAAAAATATTCATCCCGATACAAAAGACGGATGGACTTTTCTCGATAGTCCGGACCAATGAGGTTGAGTAAATCTCCGAATATTGCACTAACGTCACCCCTGCCGATATCGTCGATAATCAAGAAATAGTCGCGATCATCCGGTTCGGCTTCCTTGCATAGATCATAGAAGATACCGGTCTGTAATACTTTTCCGGCTTCGGAATTGAGATAGCCCATAACAAATGAATCGTAACTGTAGCTTTTATGGAATTGAATCGTTTTTAGTCGGTCGGGGTCCTTCTTTCCCATGATGGCATAAGCCAGTCGTTCTGCAGAATATGTTTTTCCAACACCGGGAGCTCCGGTCAAGATAATGTTTTTCTTTGTCTTTAGAAGTTGCTGCAGCTCGTTAAATTGGTCGATATTCATAAAAACGTCATTGCAGAAATCTGTTGGACTGTATTTTGGCAGACCGGGAATGGATACATCGTTGTGAATGATACTTTCTTGTGAACCCAGAATATCTTGTTCAATATTGCGGCAAAGGGAAGCATAATTCGAAATATTCAGAATTGAAAATCGAGGCAAATCATAAGAAATGGTCCAATCTCCTTTGTCTGTCCATATTACATCTCGCGTGTTTTTCTTTTGCTTCCGGGATACGTCGACGTAGTAATTAGATTTTATTATGCCTCTCCCGATAATTTTCTTACCATCCGGTGACATATAGATGATATCTCCGGGCTGCATTTCTTCAGAAAATTGCCAGGCCATATGGCCCATGTGTTTGTAGCTTCTGCCGGGTCCGTAAATCGAACGCATTTTGACTCTGATCTGTTCGCGGGATCCGTATTTCTTATAATCGCCGATTGAGTCATATCCAAAAGAAATGAAACCTTGAGTATAATAATCGGCCCACATCTTTGTGCCGTCATCCGGAGTAAATACCCAAAATCTTCGCTTGCGAAATACCTGAGAGGAAGAAGTCACAGAATCTGAAGGTGTCATTTCGGCTGAGTCCGTATTAAGATCTATCGGTGCTTCTGTGTCAGTCATTTCGTCGCTTGTCATGTCAACGGAATCGAAGTGTTCCGGTTCAGGACAATTTTCGATGACGCATTCAATAGCTGCCTCCTGCTCCGGCATAACATAGTAATGATAAGACCCCGGAAATACCAGAATCTCTAAGGTCTTGGTGATTTCGTTTTTTAGAAGCATGTTAGCGCTAATGATCGGATTCGTGAATCGTCGATCAATCTTGATGTCAACACCGAGAAAAGCTTCAAAAAACAAATTCTCGTCAACCACGTAGGGGTCTCCCCTAAGGGGATCACGCTCTTCAGGGGAACTGATAATGGTTCCGGAGGCTACAATTCCGCCATCAACACCCGGAAGCCAAAGATACACGCGGTCGTTCTTTTTAATCATCTTGTCACGTTGCTCCACACGCCAAGTAATAATGGATAACTCTTGGACGGCGGGTATAATGTCGTATACTTTTGGATTTGACGAAAAAATCCAACAAACCGGCTTAGTTATATCTTCGAGAAATCGACTGTATAAGTCCAGTGCCTCACCAAAAACACCATCAGAAGTCTCATTTACAAAAGCGAAGTTCTGAGAGTGTTCAATGATTTTGCGCGCAGACTGAAACTCTTCGATAGTAACGTATAGAAAGAGGTCTGTTGTCGGTAGCTTTGCACCGATAATCTTTGTTGTTGAGAACTTCAGTGCATTCACATATGCGTCAATTCTCGGTGAAGCAATTGGCTCTAAGCCGGATTTCTCCGCTGCGGTAATCCAATTCTTAAAAGCACTTCTGAGGTATGTCTCGCTCATGACTCGCCTCCGATTATAATTGCGACGGATAATAAACTAACATAAAGAGATTACAACAAATTTATATTTGTGACTATATATACTTCATTAAATCCATTAATGTTAAAATAAACTTTACATCTAATGTTGTGATTGCAGTACAGAATAACATCAATTTGTCATTTGTAGTTTTTCAGGTGTATAGGCCGGGCTTCTTTGCTATACTTGCATTACATGTGTTCATTCTTTCTGCGCATGATTAAGGAGAATAGTCATGAGTGAGTTTGCAAAGCGCGTTTTGATGACAATTGTTGGTGTCTCAGTCGGCGGCTTTAGTGTAGGAATGTTTATTTTTTCAGCTTTTGGGACAGACCCGTTTCAAGTATTGGCGCACGGTATTTGGCGACAGACGAATCTGGATTTCGGCACGTTATATATGATTGTGAATCTCGTCATGTTGGTGGGTGTTTTTTTCGTGGATAAGCGAAAGATTGGCATTGGTACAGCAATTAATATATTTGTTCTCGGCTATGTCGTCAGTTTTTCTACAAAACTATTCATGTCTTGGATGCCGGATCCTGAATTGTGGGTGAGGATTATTTTTCTTATAATAGGCTTACTGGTTCTAAGTTTAAGTGCGGCTTTGTATTTTACCGGCGATCTCGGCGTATCTACCTATGATGCGGTGGCGATCATTCTTTCTGAAAAGACACCAATCAAGTTTCAGTACCTTCGGATTACAAGTGATATCGTCTGCACTCTGATTGGATTTCTTTTAGGGGCAACCGTTGGTATCGGTACGTTGGTAACCGCCTTTTTCATGGGACCGATGATTGCTTTTTTTAAGCATAAGATTGCGATGCCGATGCGTTACGGAAAAATACGCGCCAAAGAATTAGTCGAAGAGGAACACGAGAAAAAGAGGAGGGCAAGATCATGAAGTATAAGATAGCAATAATTGTTGGAAGCTTAAGAAAAAACTCATATTCCGGACAAATCGCGGGGTATCTTTCGCAGGTGTTCTCGGACTCTTTTGAGATCGTAAGGATACCGATCGGAGATCTTGCGCTATATAACCCGGACCTTGACGAAGAACCTTCCTTGACTCCGGAATCGTGGCAAATTTTTAGGGATACGATGCGAACTTGTGATGCGGTGTTGTTCGTCACGCCCGAATATAACAGAGCACTTCCTGCGGCTCTTAAAAACGCTTTGGATGTCGGCTCTCGACCTTATGGGAGCAGCATTTGGGACAATAAGCCCGGTTGCTGTGTAAGTGTTTCTCCTGGGATGATCGGCGGTTTCAGCGCACAACATCAGCTTCGACAGTCACTGGTTACTCTGAATGTTCGTGTTATGCAACAACCGGAGGCATATTTGAGTCAAGTACACAAATTATTAGCTGAAGATGGCCCTATTTCACGTCCGGACACTCGCGCTTTCCTTCAGGAATTAGTTGATTCATTTGAAAAATGGATTGTATTGCTATCCCGGTAATCATGTTCGGAGGTTCATTGAATGTCAAATACTTACTATGTTTCTAAGCAAGGGGACGACACATATGTCGGATCATTGGAGCGGCCGTTTCTGACGATTCAGGCCGCGGCAAATCTTGCGCAACCCGGTGATAGCATTATCGTTCGCGAGGGGACTTATCGAGAAACTATCAATCCGGTTCGCGGTGGGCAAGACGATTTGCATCGAATCACTTATCAGGCATATGATGGTGAGCGTGTCGTTATTTCCGGCGCTGAACCGCTTTCGTGTTGGGAGAATATTAGCGGATCCGTTTATAAAGCAGTGATTGATAATTCATTTTTTGGGGCATTCAATCCCTACAACGAGATAGTTTGGGGCGATTGGTTTGAGTCTCCGCGCATTGACCATCTCGGCGAGGTATATATTTCGGGTCGATCGATGTTTGAAGTAAACAGTCTTGATGAAGTTTTTTCTCCGGTTGCCCATCAGCCGGCACGAGATAATGCTTGGTCGCTTCACGTTTGGTATGCTGAAGTAGATGATGAGAGTACGACTCTATATGCTAATTTTCAGGAATTTAATCCTCTGAAAGAAAATATCGAGATCAATGTCAGAAAATATTGCTTCTGGCCCGAAAAAACCGGAATGAATTATATAACGGTTCGTGGATTTGAAATGACAATGGCAGCGACGAACTGGGCGCCGCCTTCGGCTCTTCAGGAAGGGCTTATCGGTCCTCACTGGAGCAAGGGATGGATTATTGAATATAATACGATCAGCAATTCCAAGTGCTCCGGCATCAGTTTGGGTAAAGAGATATCCACCGGTCACAATGAGTGGGTAACTACCGGCGATAAGCATGGCACTCAGTATCAACGCGACAGCGTTTTTATCGCACTACATCAAGGGTGGCACAAAGATCGAATCGGATCGCATATCGTTCGTCACAATGTCATTTATGATTGCGAGCAAACCGGTATCTGCGGACATATGGGTTGTGCATTCAGCGAGATTTATGAGAACCATATTTTCGCCATACACACCAAGCGCCTTTTCGGAGGAGCAGAGATTGGCGGCATCAAGCTTCATGCGCCGTTGGATGTTATTATTTCCGATAACCACGTCCATAATTGCGATCGGGGCTTTTGGATGGATTGGCAGACCCAAGGAACACGGATATCAAGAAATCTCATGTATGACAACGATATAGAAGATATCTATATTGAGGTTAGCCATGGACCCTATATTATCGATAACAATATCCTTCTCTCGATGAAAAGCATCAAAGACATGTCGCATGGCGGAGCATATGTCAATAACCTTTTCGGCGGGTTCATCAGCATGTGTCCGGTTCCGGATCGTTTTACGCCGTATCATTTTCCTCATGAGACTGCTGTGGCAGGTGTCGTTCGAATCATGGGCGGAGACAATCGCTTTTATAACAACATTTTCATGGGCACGCAGGCGGAGCACATCGAAAAGGAAGCGGCGATTGGATATTCAAACTGGTACCATGACGGCACGGTTAAAGATGCTGACGGCAAGGTTCCCAAGGGACTTTATACCTATGATGAATGTCCGAGTCCGGAACAATGGGAAATATGGAAAAAGGATTTACATGGCGTGCTGGATTTTGCGCGAGCAAAATTACCGATGTATTGTGCTTCTAATCTCTATTTTGGAGATGCAACACCTTTTATTCATGGAGAGCACGGCAGTATCCGTTTTGCGGAGATGAACCCTCAATTGATACTGGAAACACGAGGAGAAGATGTCTATTTGGTGTATGATTTCTCGAATAAGACAGACGCAGTAACAGCGGAAGTGATTACGACCGCAATCTTGGGTTATGCATTCGAGTCTCGTGCTCGATTTGAAAACCCGGATGCAACGCCGGTTCGTATCGGACTGGATTTTTTTGGAGAATCGCGTCCGGTCGGAGCTGTTACCGTTGGGCCGTTTTCCCGCGTCAAAAATGGAAAGAATGAGATAAAGGTTGGCCGATTGAATGGTTATGTCGAAAGGGCCTAACAAGGAGGAGCAAATGAAAGAAGCATCGAAAGCAATGTATCGTAATCTTTTTGTCGAATTCGGAATCGCCGATGAGAGGACGGTTGACGAGCGTGTCAAGGAAACGTTTGATACGATATTCTTTGGCCCGGAGGATCAAAAATTTTACCATGAGGTCGGATACAACATGGGATATATGAGAGATACCGGCAACGATGACGCACGTACTGAAGGCATGTCTTACGGCATGATGATGGCTGTGCAAATGGGAAATAAGGATATATTCGATCGGTTATGGTTATGGACCAAGACTTACATGTATTTAGACGAGGGTCCGAATGCCGGATATTTTTGCTGGTCGAACGCAACAGACGGAACGAAAAACGCAGACGGCCCGGCTCCGGATGGAGAAGAATTTTTCGCGATGGCACTGATATTTGCTTCAAAGCGGTGGGGAGACGGCGAAGGCGTATTCGATTACATGTCACAGGCCAGAGAATTGCTATCCGTCATGATTCATAAGGGTGAAGACGGATCGGAGGGTCGTGCGATGTGGGATCCTGATAACAAGCTGATTCGCTTCATTACACCGCTCGATTTTTCGGACCCATCCTATCATCTTCCGCACTTCTATGATCTGTTTGCGGAATATTGCAATCCGGAAGATCGCGATTTTTGGTTGGAAGCAGCCAAGAATAGCCGAGACTATCTTGTCAAAGCTTGTCATAAAGATACCGGTCTTTCGGCGGAGTATGCAGATTTTGACGGCACCCCTCATGTCGGTCATGAAGAAATATTCGGCAGACATGATTGGTATTACAGCGATGCTTATCGTACAGTTGCAAATGTCGCTTTGGATTGGGCGTGGTTTCAAGCGGATGTTCGATTCAAAAAGATAGCAGAAAATCTTCAACGCTTTTTTTGCGAGACAGTCGCCGACCATCCATTTGGCATCTATGCCATTGACGGAACAATCTTAGAGGGAGAAGCGTTGCATCCGGTTGCGATGACTGCGGTTAACGCTCAGGCATCCTTGGCATCTGACGGAGAACATGCGGTCCAATGCGTACAGAAATTCTGGGATACGCCTCTTCGGGAGGGCGATCGTCGATATTATGACAATTGTCTCTATATGTTTGCGATGCTTGCATTGAGTGGGAATTATCGCATTTATTGAGATCCCATTCTCTTGTAGCGCGCGATATTGTCCTCGTTAAGGAATTCATATGCCTCACTAATCTCTTGAAAGCGCCGGGTTGCATCCGGCGCTTTGTTTACGTCCGGATGAAATTGTTTTGCCATTTTTCGATAGGCAAGCTTTATTCGGCTCGGGTCGATTGTCGTGGCAATTCCCAATACTTTGCAGCTGTTTTCATATTTATTCTTAAAGTCCTCGTATGGATTAGAATAGGTTGAACCGGATGAAGATCCACCGTAGCCGCTAGTATAGCCTCGGCCGTATCCGCCTGAAAAACCTTGCCACTGACGGAACCGTTCTTCCCACATGCGTTGCTGCGCATCTCGTCGTTCTTGCTCTCTTCGTGCCTGATCGGCCTTTTCCTGCTTGCGCTTGTTTTTGTAATACTTATAGTTCTTGTATGTATAGTGTTCCGGATCTAATAGCGTTAAAGATAAATTTGTGAGATACGCCACGCTGATGATTTTGTATTCGTTGAGATACGAAACGGATATAGCGCCAAGTATCGGAAATATAACGATAATGAGAAGAATGAAAACAATTACAGGGTGAGAAAACAGAAAGTCTCCCAGTGGTCCGAGCAACAGAAAGAAAAACAAGCAACCGCCAATCCCGAGGATGAAGAAGCAGCCTTTGATAAAACTTTTAGATAAGAGAACGCCGGTCTCGATGAGGTATATCAAGCCATCCAGAACCCAGCGGTGGAATTTTGAGAAAGACCGTATGAGTTTGCCAAGCAGTATATTAATGAATCGCATTATTTTATCCTATCTATTAATGAATTGAATTATACGTCATTTTGGAAGAGGACGCACGAATACGCAACAGATATCCTAAAGTATTCACAAAAAATTGAAAACAGAATAAAGGCAGTGTCAACAATGATTATGATACAATCCCCGGACGTTGCTGCGGTGTGTCAAAATGCTCGAAAATGGTTATTAAAAAAGACACCCCGATGAGGAGTGCCTTCTTGTATGTGGCGGAGAGAGAGGGATTTGAACCCTC
>JAAYBI010000112.1 GCA_012718915.1 Clostridiaceae bacterium | reverse complement strand
TTAATTACATCTTGTCTTGGCGTGTGAGGTCCATTTTAGCATATAAGGCCTCATTTTCTGCCTGACCATGTTCCTTCCAGATTGAAGAGAAACAAGGTTAGCATACAAAAACAGATTCATTGAACGGTCGATGATGACTACGCTTCATTCTTGTCGCCGATGCTGAGGATAAGGTTAAGAACAATACCGAAAATAGCAGCGCCGGCAATACAAGGAACATTAATTCCGAAGAACGGGATATTGCCGCCGAAAGCGTACTGTCCGCCGACCCCGATAACCATAATGGAAGCAATAACTGCAATATTTTTAGAACTGAACATATCCACCTTCTTTTCGATCATGATCGCGATACCCTGAGCTGCGATCGCGCCGAAAAGGTAAATTTCAAGTCCGCCGATAACAGCCATCGGGATTCCGTAAATGACCCGGATCAGAGGAGTAAAGAAGGAAATAACCATTGCAATAGTTGAGGCAACGATCAGAACGGGTACAGAGAAAACTCTGGTGATCGCCATCGTGCTGATGTTCTCACCATAGTTTGTTCCGGCAGGGCCGCCTATGAAGCCGGAGATCATATCGCAGATACCGTCACCAATCAAGTTCTTGTGAAGAAGATCAGCGATGTTAAATTTCTTTTTGCCCTTTTTCTCAGCCAGATCATTAACATAGATGTCCAGCTGATAAATGTGCGCGGTGGATTCCGGTATGGTTGCTATCGCTATGGGCATGATCGCCGCAACAGCCGCCAGGGAGAATTTGGGAATCGAAAATGCCGGCATGGCAAAGATGCTTCCGTCGCCGAGCTTCCAGATGGAAGCTGCCAAAACTTCATCGGGTAGGCTGCGGAACAGGCTCATGTCAGCACCGCCGATAAAGTATAGTAGAGCGGCAAATACACAACCTACAGCCGCACCCAAAAGCAGCGGGAGCTGTCCGAGAAAGCCCTTGAGATACTTTGCGAAAATGACTGTTGAAAGAAGCGTAACCAGAGATACCCCCCATACCCATCCGGTTCCGGAGACACCGGAAGCATCCGCAACGGGAGCCGCGTCTTTTAGAGCGTTTCCTGCCAGCGTAAGCCCGATGATCATAGCGATCGGTCCGGTAATTGTTGCAGGCAGGACCTTTTCGACCGCGCTTCGTCCGGAAAACTTAACCAGAAGGCCTGCAGCGATCGACACAAGACCTGATGCAATGATACCGAACTGAGCGATCTGTATTGCCTCGGTCGGAAGTATTCCGTTAACCTTGGCAAATCCCTCCGCAGCGGCAAGACCCGATATTGCTGACAGATAAGAAAAGCTCGAACCGTAGTACATTGGAATCTTTCTGCCCGTAATAAATACAAAACAGATCGTTGCCAGGCCGCTTGCGAAAATGGTTGTGGACACCTGAAAACCGGTAATGAGCGCAACCGTAATTGTGGCAGGGAACATTACGATAACCTGCTGCAGAGCGTAAAGCAGAAGCTTACCTACAGCCGGTCTCTCATCCGGCAGATAACCGATGTTTTCTTTTTCTTTAATCATTTTCTCCTCCTCCGTAATCGTTTTGTCAGTGCTAATCATTAATAGTATAAAGATTAGATCCTGATGATTCAACATAAAAATTACATAGAAATTCAACTGCGTTTTCTTTTTGTGTATTGGATCATCGGTGTCGTTATCGGCTCGATCATATCCGTTTTGCCAAGGACAGAATTCATAGATTATTTGACTCAATGCGGGGAAAAAATTGGGACTTTTTGGGAATTCCAATGCCGGAGTATTAACAGGCAGAGCAAGTGAATAGAAAATGTTCTCGGTTTTTAAAATCTTTTGGCGGCAAAATTCAATCAAAGATATTTGGCAAAATATGTAGTAATATTATTTCGAAGTTTCTATATTGTGAGGGAGATTGAATATTATGAAATTGCTTAAGGTAATTATTTGTGTGCTCGTTGTATTTACTCTATCAGCCTGTGGTAGTAAAGAGACAAAAGATACAAATGATAATCCCGGCATGAACGTGGATATTATTACAAACGCTGACGGCTCATCTTCAGAAATTAGAAATGGTTCGGTACAGTATTTTTTTACTGTTGAAGATGGTGAAACCGTTGAAGTTGAAATGACTTTTGACAATCAAAAAGGCACGATCGGTGTTTATGTTGCAAAAGATAGTGTAGAAGAAAATGCGGTTTTTAATGAGACCGATCTATCAAGTGGTAATTACTCCGTGACAGTATCCAAAGCAGGCACCTACCAAATTCTCTATGAGTGCAAAGATTATATCGGCGATTATTCTTATTCAATAGAACAAAAGTGAAATAAGATAACATAAGAAATTGGTGTAATACTGCTCCGGAATGACAGAGCCTTTCATAATTTCGGATGCGGTGGAATATTAGTAGAATGGAGGGTGAATGTCAGATGGAGCGTCTATATTTAACATCAGAAATCGCACGCGATCTTGGCGTTCATCCGAACACGGTAAGATTGTACGAAAAACTTCAACTCATTCCCGAGGCGAAAAGGCTTTCGAACAATTATCGGGTCTATTCGGATCGACACATTGATCATTTTGTGATGGCCAGAACGGCTTTGCAGGTCGAGGTGCTCCAGAACAATTTGCGAAAGAATGCGATAAATATTGTCAAAGTGGCGGCCTCAGGAGATTACGAGATCGCGATGGTCAATGCTGAAGATTATCGCGCTCAAATTCGTATGGAGATCCAAAATGCAGAGGACGCGATTCGGATGTGTAAGGATTTGATGAATCGCTCATCGGATTACGATACACGAGGCTCAGGTCTGAAGCGAAAAGAAGCAGCGATTCAATTGGATGTTACAATAGATACGTTGAGAAACTGGGAAATGAATGGATTGTTGTCGGTAAAACGCAAAGATAACGGGTATCGAATTTACTCACAAGAAGACATGATTCGTCTGCGAATCATTCGTTCTTTACGGTGTGCAAATTATTCGTTGGCGTCAATTCTTCGAATGTTGAATGCAATTCAAAAAGATCCGAATGCCGATATTACAACGCTCATTGATACAGTGGATGAAGAGGATGATATCTTCTCCGCTTGTGATAAATTACTGACGTCGCTTAACAAGGCAGAATCCAATGCGTCCAAGATCATCGAAATGCTACAATCTATGAAATGCAAATATATTACAAAGCCTCTACTTTAACACCCGAGTTTATTACCATGATATGCTTTGCTCAATTCATTGATTAGCAAGGTGGTGATGACACGTGGAAGAAACCATATCCGTGGCAAATCTGAGCCGGTCGTTTAATGGTGTTCTCGCAGTAAATGACGTAAGCTTTTCGGTACGAAAAGGAGAAGTGCTCGGTATTTTAGGTGCGAACGGCGCAGGGAAGACAACGACAATCGAATGTATACTGGGAACGCAAAAAGCAGATTCCGGTCAAGTCGCAATTTTAGGTTTGAATCCAACTCAGAGTCGGAAGACATTATTTGAAAAGGTCGGTGTCCAATTTCAGGAAAATAGTTTTCAGGAGAAGATTACTGTCGGAGAACTGTGTAATCTGACGCAAGCACTTTATCGAGAGACAGTAGATTATCGAGAACTTCTGGAAAGATTTCATTTAACCGGCAAGGTGAAAAGTCTGGTCTCGGAGCTTTCCGGTGGAGAACGACAACGATTATTTGTTGTTCTGGCCTTGATTCCGAATCCGGAAGTACTGTTTTTGGATGAATTGACGACCGGACTGGATACAAAGGCGAGACGGGAGGTCTGGAAGTATCTGCTGGAATTAAAAAAAGAGGGCGTTACGATACTTTTGTCATCTCATTTTATGGATGAGGTTGAGGCGTTGTGCGATCGAATACTGATATTAAAAGAGGGTAATACGGCATTTTTCGGGACGGTGGAAGAGGCAATTCGCTCCGGGGATTTCGCTTGCTTTGAAGATGCATACTTGGCTTTTTCGGGAGAGGAGAATATAGATGAGAGCTTTTAGAAAAATGTTTACTACTGAGCTAAAGTTGTCTATTAGAGGAATGGATATGGTAATCTTTTCAATCATCATGCCCGTAGTCGTACTCGTCATTCTCGGCGTCGTGTTCAAGGATAAAGCGGCATCGGATAATGCCGACTACAGCTTTTTTGAACAATCATTCGGAGCGGTATGTGCAATTGCGATTTGTGCCGGCGGTGTGATGGGGCTGCCTCTGGTTGTCTCAGATTATCGCAGCAAGAAAATATTAAAGCGTTATAAGGTGACTCCGATTCGACCGATAATGATTTTGTCCGTTCAGATTCTCATCTATGCATTGTACGCGGTGACATCTTTGGTCTCGTTGCTGATTCTGGCATCCTTAGCCTTCGACTATCAGATGCGCGGCAGTATCATCGCGTTTCTGGGTTCATATCTCTTGGTGATGATTTCGATGTTTAGTATAGGCATGCTGGTAGGCGGTTTGGCTAAGAACGTGAAAACAGCCGGATTGATGGCCAGTATTCTGTATTTTCCGATGCTCGTTTTTTCCGGTGCGACATTGCCTTATGAATTGATGCCGAGGCCAATGCAAATCGCTTCGGATTTCATGCCGTTGACTCAGGGCATCAAGCTTCTTAAAGCCAGTTCATTGGGACATAGCGTCTCAAATGTTCTGTCGCCCATAATAATTTTGATGCTTCTAGCCATTTTGTGCTCCGGTATTTCAATTAAATATTTCAAGTGGGAGTAGGAAAGTGCAATAACAAGTCATCTTCCGGATATATTATGGACGCGGCTCAATGCTATAATGCCTGTAATATGAAATCATCGGAGGCCGAATGTATTCACTGTTATTAATCATTATATACATTGCGTTCATTAGTCTTGGATTGCCGGATTCGCTTCTCGGATCTGCGTGGCCCGTGATGTATAAAGACTTTGGCGTGTCCTTGTCATATGCCGGTGTTGTGACCATGATTATTGCCGGCGGTACAATTATCTCCAGCCTATTATCGAATCGTCTGACGAAGACGTTTGGCGCCGGAAGGGTGACGGCTTTCAGTGTTATGATGACGGCCACCGCTCTGTTTGGATTCTCGATATCCGATTCATTTTGGATGATTTGCTTGTTTGCGATTCCTTATGGGTTGGGAGCCGGAGCGGTGGACGCGGCGCTCAATAATTATGTCGCGTTGCACTATGCATCAAGGCACATGAGTTGGCTGCATAGTTTTTGGGGTGTGGGTGCCGCGATCAGTCCATACATTATGAGCTATTTTCTGGTTGGCGGAAAAGGTTGGCAGATGGGATACCGAAGCGTTGGGTTTATCCAAATTTTCTTAACCGCTGCGCTGTTTATCAGTTTACCGCTCTGGAAAAAAACGTCCCCCGATTCGGCGGATGTTTCCGGGAAAATAGTAACTAAGAGCTTTGCCCAAGTATTGGCAATTCGTGGTGTCGTTCTCGTATTGATTAGTTTTTTTGGGTATTGTGCTCTTGAAAGCACGGCGGGTATTTGGGCGAGTAGTTATTTGGTTCGACATCGAGGCATTGATGCCGAGACTGCGGCACGTTTTGCATCGCTGTTTTTCATGGGAATTACGTTTGGTCGATTTGCCAGTGGTTTTGTTTCCGAAAGGCTCGGCGATAAATGGTTAATTCGGATTGGCATATTTGTGTTATCCGGCGGAATCATTATGGTCGCGTTGCCTATACAGACGGATTTGCCGGCGTTGATGGGTCTGGTCGTGATTGGTCTCGGATGCGCACCCATCTATCCTTCGATCATTCATGCGACACCATATAGTTTCGGAAGAGAGAATTCCCAGGCAATTATTGGCATTCAAATGGCCAGTGCTTATACAGGAACCACTCTCATGCCGCCCATTTTTGGGTTGATTGCGGATTATGTGAATATTGGTCTGTTTCCACTTTATCTCGCCGTATTTGCCATACTCATGCTCGTTATGACGGAGCGAGCGACGCGCGTCATTGAAAGGAAGAAGCGGTCGGATGAAGCAGACACAATTTAGGAATTGTCTGTTTCTTTGGCAATGCGGTGTTTATGTGCAAAATATCCCAGGATGAGTATTGTGAGCGAAAACATCAATACAACCCATATCGGAGTTACTCGAGTTCCGCGGAGTGTTGAGAGTACCCAGCCATGCGGAGAGTATTGTCCATATTTCATCAGCAGGCCGCTGGATAGTTGAAAAAAACAACCGCCGATAACTGCAGAAAACAACAGAAGCATGAGGCTCAGGTACAAACGAAGACTCTCTTCGATCAAAGATAACAACTGCCCGATTCCCAATATTAATATCAAGAAGACAAATAGGATAAGCAGGTTAATTATATTAATGGACTGATTCATCAGCACGAGCATAAATACAGAGTAGAGGGCGATTTGTGCGGAACCGATTATTATGAGACTCAAAATAGTGGCAACATAATCTTTCGGAAGACCATATGCACTGGCGCCGAGACGTTTGCGCTGTGCTGCACGATTGAGCGCCAAGGAACCGAGAATGGCATAAATAGATAAGAAGAAGACCTCCATGGAGTAATCGGAAACAACAAATGTCAATGTCGGTGCTATGACCAAATCACCCAGATATTCAATCTCGATTTTAGCTTGTTCATTTCTAAGTTTTTCGATGCGATCTCGAAGTCTCTCTGCAAGATCAGGCGGAGGCGTTTGCCCGTTATTTTCGTAAAGAACCGTGAGCTTATCCACCATGGAGCGCTCGCTGAAAAGGGGTAAGACGGAAGCCACGATGACTTCGCGAACCATCGTTGTCACCATAGATCCTTCTGCCTCAACATAGTAAAGGTAAGAGACTTCAATTTGGTCCAGATTCGCTTCAAACCCTTTTCGGATAGTCAGGACGCCATCAACATCATTGAGCAATAAGCGACGCTGCGCGCTGTCGTCATCCGTTAAATCGATATGCCACTCTTTTGCTCTTAAATCCTCTATAACACGCGCTGAAGCGTCAGTCTGATCTTCGTCGACGATAGCAAGAAAAATGTCTTTGCCGGTGTTTCTTACATTCGATACGCCGGCTATTGAGCCAAGAAGAATCGGTAATACAATCATCATCACCAAAATAAGCGGGCGGTTAATGAGTTCGATGAGCTTGATTTTGGTTAAGCGAAATACATCTATCATACTTTGCTCCTTTTCCACGACAGACCGCTGATGATAAAGGAGATGATAACTATGATGACAGAGTATATGTAAAGAAGACTCGGAACCGATCGCTCGTAGAGTGTCTCGTATATTTGTGAGAATGAATAATATGCCGGCGAAAATTTTTGAATCGCTTGAATCCAAGAGGGCAGAAGTTGAGTCGGATAAATTCCTCCTGCCATCAATAAAAACGTTAATATCATCATCCAACAGGTCAACATGGTAGCCTCAGAATTATTACTTTGAAATGCCAGGGCGAGGGACAAAAAGGATACCGAAAGATATAAAGGAATGATTGCTATAAAGAGATGGTACCAGCGAAGTTGAGGAAGCGTGAAGGAGAGCGCGATGAACACAGGTATCAGCCCGGTGATGAGCCAGAGCATACCAATCAAAACTTTTGACAAGTGAACCTTCCACCATGATACATTCGCGGCCATCAAACGACGATGCTGACCGCTCTTGATCTCATTTTGCGCGAGCATCAAGACCAGGAGAGCCGGAAGCATTGCAAACAGACTGCTAAGTGAAGCAACAACAAACCAGAATTGGCGCATTCGGGCTTCTTTTTCAACGTTAAGAAGTTCATTGCGGCTGATCATTCGCGCAGCGACTTCCCAAGTTGCATTTCGACTGTAATTATCGAATACTTCTTCATCATCGACAATCAGTGACAACTCTTCCTGATAAGCGTATAGCGAAGCTTGAACGGAAGTAAAACTATCGACGGCGTGGTTGAGAAGTCTTGCAAATAAATTACTTTCGGCCGGCATTTGCTCGTTGAGCCAAATGCGTACTCTATCTCTGGACTCGCCGGACGTGGTCTGTTCATAAAAATTCTCGGGCATTTCAAGGATGAGAAGAATTTCATTGTCGGCAAGACGTTCTTGAGCTCGATCCATGGTATCCATGTGTACCTTGCCGATCGCTTGTAAATCAGCGAATTGGGTCTCAATGACATCTGAAATGATACTGTCGTCATTGTCAACGAAAGAGATGTCCAGCGGTTCGTAGAGGCGCGCTTTGCCCTCATCGTCAAAACTGACCAGACTTTTGCTGAAAACGGCAAGGAGTATGACAAGTAAGAGAAATAATGCGGTCTTGATATTTATCGACTCCCGCAAATAATAGATTAACAGCCTACGGAGCATCGTGAATCACACCTGCCTTAATTTGGATAATGCGATCACAAAGATTTCTCATCTCATCGGCGTAATGGTTGACCATCAGAACGATTCGACCCGAATTACGGAGTGTTCGAATCGAGTCAAGAATGATATCCCGATTTATCTCGTCGATACCGGTAGTCGGTTCGTCGAGTAAGATCAGAAAAGGATTTCCAATGATGCCCGCTGCAAGATTAACTCTTCTGGCCATGCCCCCCGAACACTGTCCGACCGGCTTTTTCAGAAAATCTTTGACGTTGCTTTGCTCGGCTGCGGATTCGATGGCTTGCTTCAGCTCTAATCCTCTTAACCCACGGATAGCGCCCCAGAATTCGAGGTTGCGATATACACTGAGTCGCGATGACAAAGCGATGGATTGAGGTACATAGCCGATTTGGTTGCGGTAAGCGCTCCGATCCGATAAAGATATATTATTAAGAGTAATCTCGCCTTTGTCGGGCTCGAGCACGGAAGCAATAATGTTGATTAAAGTTGTCTTGCCGGCGCCGTTTGCGCCGCTGATACCGATGATGTTACCCGCATCAACATCAAAGCTGATGCCGGATAAAACGGTTTCCTTTTTGTAGGACTTATAGATGTCTTTTACAATAAGCATAAATATCCTTCTCATATGCTTCGTGATTTTTTCTCATATGGTTCATACGCCACGCATGAATTTTTGAGATATAATCATTATATTCATCATTTGCCGATAATGCCATGTTGTGGCTGAATATTACACGAATTAATGTTGAAGTCAAATTCTCTCCTCTAAAGATCAATAAGGTGGGCTATCCGGAAGATATGAGCGATATCGAAATTAACAAAACAAGTATGGCCAGCGGGCTTTTGTTCTGGATAGTGGTCCTTTGGACGGCTGTCGGAGCCATTGCGTTATATTTTCGGGATGAAATATTTGAGGCAAAAGTAGGTGTCGCCGCCTTATGTCTCTACGTATTTGTTCAAATATTATTACCGAGGATTGCTTCGATGAGAAATCCGCCGGGTATGCAAATGCTTATTTCCGCAAGTATGATCAGCAGTCAGACGATTGGTCGCTATTTATTCCTGTACAAGCGCTTTGAACACTATGATTCGATTCAACATGTTCTTTTCGGAATGCTCTTTTCTTTGCTGGCTGTGTTGTTGTTTTATCGTCTCATTCCCGAAAATAATCGCAAAGGATATGATATACACCCGTTCGTGATGGCCGTTTTTATGATAGGCGTGGCCATGTTGTTGTTGATCTTTTGGGAGTTTTTTGAATATGTTTGCGACCGGATCTTCTTGTCGGATATGCAGAGCTGGAAGCAATCCAATGTGAGCGGGCTTTCGGATACTATGCTTGATATATTGATGGGACTCATCGGTTCGATGCTCACAGCGACGCTCCTGGCGTATTATTATGCCAAGAATCGCTCCGGCTTTTATATGCGTATTGTGGCTCCGTTTTACAGACGGCGTGAATTGGCTCAGAATAGAGAGATATTAACCTTATTTTCAGATAACAAGATGTTGAGTCACAAGGACGTTCAAGATGAATAATTCAAATGCCGGCGATAAACTTGATATGTTGCATCACTCACATGATCGACGGACCGGGATGGGCGTCGACTCGCCTGCGGTTTCTGATATATCTTTGCGCAGTAGGCTTTTCGGACGGGCGGATGTCTTTGTTATTCTATTTGCGCTCATTTCTTATGTCATCGCTTCAAGGATATTCAATCTGTCTTATCCGATAAAGTCTGCCGTGAAGTTTTTAGGATTTATGATTTTGCCGCTTTTTTGCGGGAAGTTTATCGTTCGGGATATGTCTTGGCTGAAATTCAAGGTAGAGAGCAGGGCCGCACGCCGTCTTTTCGGACAATTGCTTATTCCTACATTTTCGATATTAATACTGGTCGGGATATTAGCAGCACCGCTGGCTACCGCATTCAATGTGGAAGGTATTATTAGTGAAATTCGGAGCAGAACCAATGCGAATGCATATCAGTTAATTGTCGTTGCGCTGTATATTCCTATAGTTAATGCGGTAATTGAAGAAATTTTCTTTCGTGGCTTCATTCTTCGGCGACTCAAAAATCGATTAAGTTATAATAATGCGTCGCTAATATCCGCGGTGATTTTCTCGCTGTACCACTTGGTATTTTTCAGAAATTGGTTTCATCCGTTGCTTCTCGCGTTGGCCTTGTGTGGTTTATTTTGTGTCGGGCTGGTTCTTAATTGGATTACAGAACGTTGTGACAGTTTATTGCCTGCGTGGACGATTCATGGCCTGATGAATCTTTCGACATTCATTGTCGCGATGCCGTTTTACTTGTCAGGGTTATAATCAATTCTTCGAATCGAATTGGAGGTCAGACGATGAACTCGATATCTAACATGGTCAGAGAGAGACTTATCTCGATGCAAGATTTGGAGTACAAGAGTTTTGTGACACCCTTGATCCCAAGCGTTAATCCCACACAAATTATCGGAATACGCGCGCCGAAACTTCGTTCATTGGCCAAAGAACTCTATATGTCTGAACCCGTTGAACCGGGCGGCGAAAGTCCGGCGCAACTTTTCATGAATGCATTGCCGCACGTATATTTGGAGGAGAATAATTTACATGCTTATCTCATTGAAAATATCAAGGATTACGATGGTTGTATCGAAGCCATAGATCGTTTTTTGCCGTATGTGGATAACTGGTCAACGTCAGATTCGATGCGGCCCAAAGTGTTCAGGCGTCATACGACGCAGCTGTATGAGCAAATTCAGAAATGGATGAAGAATAATCATCCCTATACGATTCGTTTCGCTATCGAGATGCTCATGACGTACTATTTAGGTGAGCATTTCCAATCCGATCATCTCCGCGTGGTTGCCGCTATTCGTTCTAATGAGTACTATGTCAATATGATGTCGGCGTGGTATTTCGCAACGGCATTGGCAAAACAATATGAAGCGGCCATCGAAGTCATTCGACAAGGTGCACTTGATAATTTTACGCATAATAAAACGATTCAAAAGGCGATTGAGAGTTATCGCGTTTCTGACGAACACAAAAATGAGCTTCGATTGCTTAAGCGATAATTTGTCATCTATATAGGAGTCGGGTCACTAAATAGTATATGAACCAAAATGCAATATATCGAGGAGGATGGTTGACATGAAGCGATACGATTTGGTGGTTGTCGGTAGCGGTGCGGGCTTAGTGGTCTTAGAAACCGCTTTGGCCCAGGGTTTGTCTTGTGCATTGGTTGAGAAAGCTAAGTTCGGAGGCACATGCCTGACGAGAGGCTGTATTCCCTCAAAGATGCTTGTTTTTCCTGCGGATTTGATTCGTGAGACGCAACAATCTAACCGGGTCGGACTCAAATTCGCCTCTCCGGAAGTCGATTGGACCATGATATCGGATCGCATGTGGCAAAAAATCAATTACAGCCGGCAGATACAAGACGGCATGAAGTCAATTCGCAATCTGGATGTTTTTGTCGGAACAGGTCGTTTTACCGGAACACGCTCTATGGAAGTGGTGGATCAGGAGAATAAAGTCGTTGCAGAATTTGAATCGGAGCGATTTGTTCTTGCACCGGGTGCGCGGACATTTATACCTCCGATTGCCGGCATTGAGAGCGCAGATATCTTAACCACAGAGTCATTTTTTGGGGATAAATATCCGAAGAAGCCTTGGAAATCTTTAATCATAGTGGGCGCGGGCGCCATTGGTGCGGAATTTGCACACATTTTTTCGGCTTTCGGTACACGGGTCACACTCGTTGAAATGAAGAGTCGAATCTTGGCGACGGAAGAAGAAGAAATTGGTCTTTTTGTTCAAGAGCAATATAAATCTCTGGGAATCGAAGTTCTGACCCATCATCAGGCGATATCTGTCGAAAAAGGCTCGGATAGTAAAGTGTTGGTTCTTGAGGACAGTTATTCCGGTCAACGGAGCAGTATTCAGGCAGAAGAGATATTGATTGCCTCGGGACTGAAGTCCAATGCGGACACGTTGCAACTTGAAAAAGCAGGTGTTACGGTCGATGCACGCGGATGGATTGAAACGGATGATTATTTATCAACTTCTGCGCCAAATATATTTGCAATCGGTGACGTCAACGGGATCTATCAGTTTCGGCACAAGGCGAATTATGAAGCGGAGATTCTCGTAAAAAATCTGTTCGGTTCCCGGAAGGTGTCTGCGAATTATAACAGCGTACCTTGGGCGGTATTCACCTGGCCGCAAGTGGCTCATGTCGGTTTGACCGAGAGAGAAGCGCAAAATCGAGGGTACAAGGTTTGGGTCGGACGTAATCACTACTCAGACGTGGCTGCCGGTTCCGCAATGGGTTATGATTCCGAGAGTCTTGATAATGGATTTGTAAAAATCATCGTTAACGAGGATAAGAAAATTTTGGGCGCGCATATAGTCGGCCCGCATGCCGCAATTTTAGTCCAGCCATTTGTCTATCTGATGAACAGTGGCTATCAATGTCGCCCGGAAGAGTCGGAGCATCGGAATTTATTTATGCGAAAGACCAACGTCGTATTAAAAGATGCCTGCAAGCAAATGGGCACCATCAAGCCGGTATTGGATTCGATGGTCATTCATCCGTCTCTGAGTGAATTGACGGCTTGGGCTTTAGCGGGAATGATGTGGGAGCGGGCATAACTATTCTCAAAGGACAAAAGAGTAACAGAAAATTGCGCGTTTTCATTCTTATTTTGTCGCTTTCGGAATAATTGAGCGATCTGCTCGGGATTCGAATATAATAAAAAATAATAATGTTGTATCGAGGGGATTATGGATATTTCGAGTAAGGAACGTTTTCGAAAGTTGACTTTGGAGCAAAAAGCTTCGCTCTGTTCCGGCCTGGATTTTTGGCATACTAAGGAGATAAAGGATGCGGGAATATCGGAAGTCACGGTTGCTGACGGTCCGCACGGACTTCGAAAGCAAGAAGGAGAGCATGCGGGTCGAGGGCTGGGCAACAGTCACAAGGCGACTTGCTTTCCTCCGGCTTGTACGACGTCCAGTTCTTTTGACCGGGAATTATTGCAAGAGATAGGCCGCGCGATTGCTTTCGAAAGCAGAGATCAGGGTGTTGACGTTGTTCTGGGACCGGCGGTGAATATTAAGCGATCCCCGCTTTGTGGTCGTAATTTCGAATATATTTCTGAAGATCCTTACGTTGCCGGAGAACTGGCAGCGGCTTTAATCCAAGGCATTCAAGAAAAGGGTGTGGGTACGTCCATTAAGCATTTTGCCGCCAACAATCAAGAGACTGCACGCTTCATCAACGATTCAATTATCGATGAGCGCGCTTTTCGGGAGATCTATCTGGCCGGTTTCGAGCGGGCGATCAAGAAGGCAAAACCTTGGACGGTGATGTGTTCGTATAACAAGATCAACGGCACTTACTCATGTGAAAACCGGCGTCTTCTGACGGAAATACTTCGCGAAGAGTGGGGTTTTGACGGTGTGGTCATGACCGATTGGGCGGCGATGAATGACCGCCCCAAGGCAATTTCCGCCGGTTTAGACTTAGAAATGCCGGGGCCGGCTGCCGAAAATGACGAGCGGATTGTTCAGGCGGTTAAGTCAAAAGCACTCAAAATTCAAGATTTGGATACTTCCGTAGAGCGATTGGCTCGTTTGGCGGATAAGGCAAGGGCCATACCAAAGGGTCAAGTCAGTCCGTATGAATCCAGTCGGGATATTGCCCGAAGGGCGGCCATGGAGTCATTTGTCCTGCTTAAAAACGAGCAAATTCTGCCGCTGAATAAGACTCAAAGCATTTCAATTATCGGTGAATTTGCGATGAAAACGCGATATCAGGGCAGTGGCAGTTCAAGAATCAACCCGACTCGTATCACGGACGCTTTTGACGGTTTTGAAAAGGTCGGCGGAAGTTGCATTTACGCTGCCGGTTATCATCTTGAAGAAGAATCCGACGATGCATCACTTCTGGATGAGGCTTTGTCAGCCGCAACCAAGAGCGACGTTGTTGTGGCTTTTGTCGGCTTGCCGGAGTCTTATGAGTCGGAGGCATTTGACCGAACGGATATTATGCTTCCGGAAAGTCATAATCGACTCATCGATAAATTATCCGCCGTTAATCCGAACCTTGTCGTCGTCATTTACGCCGGCGCACCGGTCGCGATGCCGTGGATTGATAAAGTAAAGGCTGTTTTGATGGCATATTTACCGGGGCAGGAGGGTGCAGAAGCAATTCCTTCATTATTGTTCGGACACAGCGTACCTTGCGGTAAGCTGGCGGAGACGTTTCCGTCCAAATTATCGGATACGCCCTGTTACAACTATTTTGGGAAAAGATTGTTTTCGGAGTATCGAGAGAGTGTTTATGTCGGATACCGATATTATGATACATCCGGGACAAATGTCTTGTTTCCCTTCGGACATGGTTTGTCGTACACGCAGTTTGACTATGAGTCTATGTCACTGTCTAAGAGTACCTTGTCTCACTCGGATCACCTTAATGTCAGCGTGAAAGTCAAAAATGTCGGTCTTTTCGACGCCAAAGAGATTGTACAACTTTACATATCGGCTCCGGGTTCAAGTGTCTTTAGACCGATTCATGAGCTGAAGGGCTTTGATAAGAAACTCATCGCTAAGGGAGAGACTCAGGAATTTGAATTCGAAGTTCTGTATCAGGATTTTGCGTTTTATAATGTTTTAACAAAGAGTTGGTCTGTCGAAGAGGGCGTTTACCGGATTCAGATTGGTGCATCTTCTCGAGATATCAGACTGTCTTCCGACATCAAAGTATTTTCATCGGACAATAATTTAAAGATTCCGGATTATAAGGACCGAGCTCCTGATTATTACGCATTAACCGCGAATGGCCTTGACATAGATATGTCCGCATTTGAGTCGCTGTTTGACCATCCTCTGAATCTGACGGACCATCCTGTCAAAGGATCCCATACCATTAATTCGACACTGACGGACATATCCGATACCTTTGTGGGACGCGTCTTAAGTTTCTTCGTTCGCAGAATTCACAACAAGCAATACAAACTCGATCCCAGAGAAGATCAGATACGAATGATGGAAGCTATGGTTCGAGACATGCCGCTTCGCTCATTTGTCAGTTTCTCTCACAACAAAATTTCCAAGGCGTTTTTCGAGGGATTGATCACCATGATGAACGGCAAGCCCATAAAGGGACTGAAAGAAAGTGTTCGTGCACTAAGTGAAAACAAGAAAAGAAACCGAAAATTGGATCAACAAAAAGCAAACAAAAACAAAGAGTGAACAAAATATAAACAAATGATGAATAAACAGTTGCCAAAATAAAAACAAGGTGTTACAATAGCCTTGTAACGATGAATCGACGAACGGTTTTCGAATATTTTATTTATGAATCGTCGTCAGCGCCCATCATGCGTACCCCCGTCACGCGAAACTGATGGACGAGACAAGAAAGAGAGGATACATTATGAAAATCAAACGCTCACTGATTCTGACACTATCCTTTTTGATTTCTTTCTCATTCCTGTTATCGGCCTGTGAAAAGAATTATCAAAAAGACAAAGGTGAATTGTTGCAACTTCAAATTAATGCTTCTGAAGCGGAGTCCATTAAAGAAGAGGTTAAGATTACGGAATCGACGATTGAGACCACTCTGAAACCGACTACTGAGACAACGCCGGAGACGACTCCGGAAACGACTCCGGAAACGACAATCGAATCCACGACGGTCCCACCGACGACAACGGAGACCACGGCTAAGCCGACTACGGTTAAACCGACTACGGTTAAGCCGACGCAGCCGGTGGATCCTTCGGGACATGTCGCACCGGTCGTTAATGCAGTACAAACCGGCGAAGGTGTTCTTGTGTCATGGAATGCGATTAGTGCGTCCGATTTCGACGGCTACAAGGTCGTTATGTCCAAGAACAATTCGAGCCCTAAATACAGTGGAGACGGATATGCCGCATTTATTACAAATGCTTCGCAGACCTCATATCTGATTAAGCCTAATCAAGGCTACAACGGAGGCGATGTCGGAGGAAAAACGCAGGCTGGAGTGACTTACTATTTCAGCGTGACGGCATTGTATGCGGATCATAGTGTTAAGGTTGCCGGAAATGCAGTACAAGTAGCAATGCCGGGAACTTATGTCGAGCCTACACCGGCACCGGATTACCCGGTCCCGTCAGTTGGTGCTTCATACAACGGAACTACGGTCGTCGTCACTTGGAACACGATTTCGGACGAGCGTCTTGACGGATATAAAGTGGTCATGTCTTCGACAAACCCGAATCCGGCTTATCCGGGAGATGGCTATGAAGCATGGATCACAGATAGGAACGTTAGCTCTTATTCTATAAAACCTGAAAAACTATCACCGAATGTGACTTACTACTTCAGCGTCACCGCGCTGTATGAAGGTCAAGATGACAAGATTGCCGGTAACGCAGTAGCGGTAACCATTCCTGAGACTCATGTAGGCCCTACACCGGCACCGGATTTCCCGGTCCCATCAGTTGGTGCTTCATATAACGCCGAAACCGGTAAGGTTTTAGTCACTTGGAACACGATTTCAGACGAGCGTTTTGACGGATATAAAGTGGTCATGTCTGATAAAAACTCGAATCCGGCTTATCCGGGAGATGGCTATGAAGCATGGATCACAGATAGGAACGTTAGCTCTTATTCTATAGATGCTAATAAACTTTCACCGGGTGTTACTTACTACTTCAGCGTCACCGCACTGTATAACGGTCAAGATGACAAGATTGCCGGAAACGCAGTGCCTGTGCAGATTCCCACTACCTAAATCACCATCAATGGATGGCCTTGCGTCATAGAGCTCGCTCAGGAGAACGGCGAGTTGCGTTGAATAGCAAGCGTGCCCCTCAAGGAGCGAACGTGCCCCACGCGTTCGCTCCTATATTTTTATTTGATTAACTTGAAAATGAAACGTCCGTGATATATGTTTATAAAGTTCGCGTGATAGAATGAATGAGAATTCTGTAGTTATCGGAGCAATTACGTGAACTGGAAGAGCATGCCGGATCAATTTTATTCATATGTCAGCGTTGACGATATATTTATGCATCGTCAGCAGCCTCTGTTTGGGCTGACACCGACCCCGTGGCGCTTAGATGTTCCTCTTTGGCGTTTTCTTTTCGCCGAGACGCGGGATATGCTCCCGGTAGATTTTGCTGATCCGGCTTATGATGACAGTCGCTGGCGAAGTATTCGAGTACCTTCGGTTTGGCAGCAAGAGGGTTACGGATACCCTAACGAACTATCCTATCTGCCCGCCAATAAAAAGGCAAAGAGTTCGGTGTCTTTTAAGGATAAGATTGCAGGCGTTGCAGCGTCTGAACTTCTGGATCATGTCGGTGTATATCGGGTTTGGATTGATATGACTGAGGCGTATTTGCGGCGGGCGGTTTATCTATTGACCGAGGGCATCTGTGGTCGGTTTGAGGTATATGTCAACGGCCGATTTATCGCTGAATCGTCGTCCGTTCATGCGAGCTCTAAGTTGTTACTGTCCGGCAAGATTGCGCCCGGCCGGAATTTATTGACAATACTGGTTTATCGATTAGATTCGATGCCTCATATGCCGCATTCTTTTCACCCGGGGACATTTGGTTTTTCGGGCATTTATCGTATGCCATCGATTATTTGCGAGCCGCTTATAGAGCTTTCGGATTTGAATCTGACTTTTTCTTGGTTTCTCGGCGGATCACTGAAGAAAGTTAAGAATAAAGTCACTTCTGAGGACGATAAGTCGGAAGCAGAAATCCCCGGCGAATCAGAATTACATGCCGATGATGTTTCCGGCGCAAAGATTTTTTCGGAAATGCTTTTTCTTAATCGGATGTCGATATCGGCTGCAATTCGTCAGCGATTTCGAATCGTTCGCGCGCAGGAACAATACGACATATACAATTTGCCTGAACTGAGATGCTCGGTCAAAGATAGCAATCCGGCCGTCATCGGACCGAATCAGTCCGTTTCACTTAAGAACGAAATAACCGTCGCCGGTGTTATTCCTTGGACGCACGCTACACCTGTACTATACGATTTGATTATTGAAGTATTGGATGACCAGGATCGATTGATTGATATTAAGAAGCGTCGCATCGGCTTTCGCACGGTCCGGGCTGCGGATCAGTCACTATCGATTAATGACGTTCCGGTCCAAATCAAAGCGGTCGAGTATTATGCATTTGATCCCGTCAGCGGATTAAGTGTGAGTATCGATCAAATGAAAACGGACATTCTTCTGATGAAGAAGGCGAACCTCAATACCGTGATTCTCAGAGGCATCCCGTTCGGATCGGATTTTTTCAGTCTTTGCGATCAGATGGGTATGTATGTCATTTGTTCTTCGGTTATTTCTCACATGAAAGACACCATTCTTTCGAACCGTTCACACCCCTGTATCATTGCTTGGCGGCCGGAATATGCACACCATTATTCGAGCGTCGAGCAACATAAATCCAGATGGACTCAAATGGATCCGACGCGGTTCATCTATGATGAGAATAAAAACGCCGGGATATCGGATCTGGCGCCGATGCCCGGAAAAGCAGGTTTATTATTCGGTTCGTGGCAAGATCTGTGCTTGGATCGCAAGTACCGCATGTCGAAATTGCATTCGAACGAGCGCTTATTTGATGGTATACAGGGGCGCGGTGTTCATTCCGGAGACACGAAAGCGTTTAGAGTCATCCATCAAGTGGATATTTCCGAAGACAGCTCAAAGAATGACATGCCGATCGCACAAGGGATTGTCAGTGCATTTCGGGAACCGCATCCGATTTATTCGGAGATTAAGCGACAATGTGAGACGATTCGAGTTTTCGGTTCACCCGAAGATGCATCGCTTATGACAATCTATAACACACAGGCTTTTGGCGCGACAGAAGAACTCGAAGTGGAGTGGAAGCTCATGCTTGGAGGCCTCAAAATTAAGGGTGGTAAGGGAATCATGCCGCCGCTAAAGGCATTTGAAAACCGAAAAGTTCAGCTTCCCTTCAAAGTGAACGATCTATATTCAAAAGAATACTTGGCCTCAGAACCCAAACTGACTAAAATTGCTGAAAGAGCACTTTCAAAAGAACTGGTATTGCACTTGCGATTGTCTATGGCTAAGGATACGGATATATATAAAAAAGGTGATGAAATCGGATTTTATCAGGAGATTCTTGATGATCACTATAATCCCGTTGAATCATACAATAACAAGCCTGCGGTCATCTCCTACGATGAAATGACTAGTCAAAATGATATCCGATTATCTGCGACGCCATCGCTCATTATCGCGAGGGCCGGAGATACAGTTGTTCATTTCAATAAAAATCTGGGTGCGCTCTGCGCATTGATTTGCCATGATGTCGAATGCTTAAACGGTCAATTCTTCCCGAGCTTCTATCGAGCAGCGACAAACTTGGATCGCTCCGATCAGTCTTATGTCCTGTCGGCGACTGTTTTTTCAAAAGAAACCGATTGGCGATCGATTCAGCGAGAAATCGAGTTCAAGAAACTACGATACGAAATCGATGGAGAAGACTTCACCGTCTTATCTGAATATCATTCTCCCATCATGAGAGATCCGATATTGATTTTTTACAGATTGCGTCCGACGGGACGACTTGAGATCACTTTATCTTTTAGACCGAGGTTCGATCCTGTTCGGTACGGTTTTCGAGTGGGCGCGCCTAATACGGCAAATCAAATCGTATGGTATGGAAGAGGTCCCATTGAGTCTTATCCGGATCGAAAAGAATCATGTCCTGTCGGCTTATATCGGTCGACACCGATGGAATTGGTTCATTTTTATGATCGGCCGTCGGAAAGCGGCGCTCGGTCGGATGTCAGATTTTTGGCTGTTACATCGGAAAAAGGTGATGGTGTCCTTATTCAGAAAGAAAACAAGAGCCATTTCTCTTTCACGGCGACGCCATATTCGCCTGAAGATATTGACGATAATTCGCACACAGAAACTCTTCCCGTCGAAGATGGTTATGAGTTGTTTCTGGATTTCTACCAAAAGGAAATCGAGAGGACGGGCAAGAGCCCCAAACACCCCAACAGCAGCAATACGCAGGAAGCAACATTTGTTTTTGAGCCCATTACCGGAATGAATCGTGAAGAACCCGGGATGTAATCGTTGATGAGATGCAAATCATTAACGATGATCATATGCTCGGCACTACAGCCCGAGAAGATGCTTCAGATCGCGTAACTCCTTAGGTTTCAGATAACGCCACTCGCCGAGTGGCAAGTTTCCGAGCGTGATATTCATAATACGAGTGCGCTTCAGGCGGACGACGCGGTAGCCATGATACTCACACATACGACGGATTTGACGATTAAGACCTTGGGTGAGTATGATCGTGAATATTCGGAGACCGTCTTGCTTTATTTCGCAAGGAGCGGTAACGGTGTCAAGAATCGGAACACCGGAAGCCATGGATTTGAGAAAATGATCATCAATAGTCCGGTCCACCTCGACTTTGTACTCTTTTTCGTGATGATATTCAGCTCTCAATAACTTGTTGACAATGGCACCGTCATTGGTCAACAAAATGAGGCCGGTAGACATCTTGTCCAATCGCCCGATGGGAAAAATCCTTTTGTCAAAACCCAAATAGACTATGATATTATCCGGGTCGGAGGTATCCGTCGTACAAGTGACACCGACGGGCTTATGAAGAGCTATGTAAACCAGGTCTTCTTCAGGAAGGATCGGTTCACCGCTAATTCGGACCACTTGCCCCGGCATCACCCGGTCGCCGGGACCGGCGGTCAAATGATCGATGGTAACTATGCCTTGAGCAACGAGTTCGTCGGCTTTTCTTCTCGAGCAATAGCCGGAAGAAGCAATGAATTTGTTGACTCTGATGCCTTTTTCGAAAGACTCCGGGTATGGGTTATCGGTCATGAAAATAACTCCTCTAAAGTGTTAATAATTCTTAAAAGTCTATGCGGTTACAGATTAATACCAAACCGTACCTTGGACGCGCTTCAGAGTGAAGGTAAAAGTGGTGCCCTCTCCGTATTCACTGGTCACGGAAATGGTCTCGCCCATGTAACTGAGTAACTCGCGCGCAATAGACAGTCCAAGCCCGGTACCTTTCTTTCCGCGAGCACGGTCGGCCTTATAAAAGCGGTCAAAGATATGATCGATATCGTATTCATGAATACCTTGTCCGGTATCAATAACGGATACCAGAACCTGATTGTTGTCATTGTCGAACCCGGTAGAAATCGTGATAGATCCACCCGGGGGAGTGTATTTTTTGGCGTTATCCATCAAAATAATGAGTATTTGCTCGACGCGGTCCGGATTGCCCATAACCGTCGGCAACTTGCCGGATTTGAATTCTACACGAAAATGCAGTTCGGCGTCATTCATAACCGGTTCAAATTTGGTCTCAATCTCCTTGAGCAATGCATTCAAGTCAAACGGGAAGGTCCTGAAGGCGAGCGTTCTTGCCTGTAGTCTTGAGAGCTCGAGCATGTCGTCGATCAGTCGTGAAAGACGCATCGTCTCGTGGAGAATGATGCCGTAATAGCGCTTTCGATCCGCCTCGCTGCGCACCATGCCGTCAGCCAGCGGCTCTACCAGTCCGCGAAGTGCCGTCAATGGCGTACGCAACTCGTGAGATACATTCGCAATATAATCTCGCCGTGTTTGCTCCAATCGTTCTGATTCCGTAATATCTCGAAAAAATCCGGTCGCACCGATGATCGTTCCTTCGTTGTCAAATGTCGGAACGATGGTCGAAAGATACGAGTTTTCTTTTTCGTTGATGGTTCTCTCGATGGTTTGCTTTTCGCTGATACATTGCTTCATGTCATCCCAAATCTCCTCGAAAGGAATGATTTGAAGTCTTTCCGTGAAGAGGTTTTTCCGACGGGCATTCTCAAAAAGTGTCTTAATAGCGGGGTTTGTGTATTGTGGGCGCAATTTAGTATCGACCGACACAATGCCTTCGGATATGACATCGAAAATCTCGCGAAGACGGTTGCGCTCTACGGTCAAATCTGTAATGGACTTAGACAAGCGATCGGATAAATCATTGAATGATTTGGCGAGCTCTCCGATTTCCCCCTTAGCGTTGGAATCCGCTCGAATCGAAAAATCGCCTTGCCCCATGGCTTGAGCAATTGTTGTTACTTTTCTCAAAGGCAATACCAGTCGCATTGTTGCAAAATAGACCGGCATTAGCATGGCTAATGCAACAAATAGGGTTGAGAGAAGCAGAATATTAAGAAAATCCGTCAGCAATCGAGACAATTCTTGAGTAGGCGTCGCGACGACAACATATGCCGAAAGCTCCCCACTGGTGTAGAGAGGAGTTTGAACGATAATAATCTGATCGAGAAATTGACCCAACGGCAAGACATCTTGAAGATAAACGTAATCGGAGTTATTGAGCCAATTTGCCTCGACGTGCAATTTGGTCGGGATCAAAATACTCGTATCAAAATCGGAGACTTCATTCGACTGCGTCATTAAATTGCCGTCGCTGTCATAAATCAAGACGTATGAAGAAAATAGATCGTACTCAAGAAAGTACTCGCTGACATCCGATTGCGAATGAATTTGGTCGGCGTGGGTATTGAGATATATTGAAAGATTTTCGGCTCTCTCGAATGTCGTATTCAGTAGGTCTGCTCTGGAATATTGAGCAGACGCAAGCAAAAAAAGTCCGGACGACAATAAAGCAGAGAACAGAAGGGTAATCATTACAATTAAGAGGATCCTGCGCAGAAAAACACTGCGGAACATTAGAAAGTGACCTCGAATTTATAGCCGACGCCATATACGGTCACCAGCGACCAAGGTGCGCCTTCATAGGTGACTTTTTGGCGAATGCGCTTAATATGAGTATCAACCGTACGTGTATCTCCGAAATAGTCATAGCCCCAGACCAGAGAAAGAATCTGCTCGCGATCCATAACCTGCCCCACGTGTGAAGCCAGGAGATGTAGAATCTCAACTTCTTTGGGTGTACAGGAAACGAGTTCGTTATTGACTTTTACCTGATAGTTATCAAGATTAATCTCGAGACCTTCATATCGAATAACCGCAACACTCTCTTGAGGCTCACTGATACGGCGAAGGACGGCCTTAATCCTTGCAATAACCTCCCGGGGAGAAAATGGCTTGACGATATAGTCATCTGCGCCAAGCTCCAAACCCAACACACGATCAATCTCCTCGCCTTTTGCGGTCAGGATGATAATCGGAGTGGACATTGTCTTGCGAAGCTCTCTGCAAACTTCAATGCCGGTTTTCTCAGGCATCATCAAATCCAGAATAATCAAGTCAGGGCGGTCAGAAACTGCGTGAACCAGAGCCTCTTTGCCATCGTAAGCGCTCGAATAAGTAAAGTGCTCATTCTCGAAATAGAGGCCCAAAGATTCGTGTACAACCGGATCGTCATCGCAGATTAGTATGTGAGGTGATGCTGGCATGATTGTTCCCCTTTTAATTTGTCAGAAAATGGCTTATCGCATAACATTATAATCGATTTATAATAAAAAAACATAATCGCAGCCCGTTATTGTTGTCGAAATTAATGAATAAACGGCAAAATTTGACCCATATTATACAATAATTTGACATCCGTATTTCTTAATCATCCGGATCGGATAGTATGAGCGTTTGGATTTGCGAAGTCCCGGAATGCCTAAATCCTCTTCACGGTTAACAAATTTGGCATCCGGATAGGCATTTTCAAGAACCAGTTTATTAATGGCGGGATAAGCGCCGTCATATGCGATATCCGCTTTTTCGAAATGAATATATGCGGTTTCGTGGTTTCCGAAACTACCCATGGAAAAGGCGGCTACCTTGCCGTCAATCCGAATAACACCGCCACGGATATCAAGGGAATCAAAATTGTCAAAGAGACGCTTAATCATGAGGTAGTCACTATTCTTGACATCAGTAACATCAATGCCTTTTTCGTTGCTCCAGTTCTTAACTAAGAGCAGGCAATCCGTCATATCGTTACGCCCGAGAGATTGATAATCGTAATTGGGGTAAAGCCTCAAGAATCGATTGAAATGACTGCGTTTTTTGCGCAGATCGTCTGTCGAAAGTGTCCTTAATGCATCCGCATCATAAAGGTAGTCCGAATTATTGTTGCTGAAGCAAAAAGAAACCTTTTCAAACCCGAGTCGATCAAAAAGTTCAATTTTTTCTTCGTCGATACCCATAATTCTCAGCGACCAACCTCGATCGTTAAAAACCGGAATCATTATTTCGAGTATTCTTCCGAGTTTGTTGCCATCAAGCTCGCCCAAAGGCATGAGCATGTGGGGTTGAGTAAAGCAACCGCCGTTTGAAATCATGACAAAACAATCCTCGATGATAGCGTATTTGTCACAAAATACATTATCCCAAGCATAGCGGCAATTGAAGGTTAAGTCGGTGATGTGTGTCTGAGACAGCTGATAGTACTTTTCATATTCGCTTCGCGCTTCAACACATAATTCTTTAAAGATCGGCAAGTCCGGCATAGATTTCTCCTTGAGTATCGCGATAGTGATAGCTTATTTTCACAAGTCAAACCGCGTATCATTATCTCATATTTTATCGGTATTTTGTCAGTATATCAGCTTTTTGTATCGTTTCTTTTAACATAATCGTTGTTTGTATTGTATCTTTATTTTTCTTGTAGATAATGATAGCATCAGTGACAATTTTTCGCTTGCAAGTATCATGTTAACCAATTCGATTTAATTGAGGTGTTTAGTTGAATAAAGTAGCCAGGTCCATTTCAAATCATTTTCAAAAAGTAAGAATAAATGCAATGCAAACCATGAGAGGCGATTCCCGGTTGGCCAGATTATTTGCGATTGAGGGTGTTCTGTATTCTATTATTATTACTATGTGCCACAACAACAATAATCTATATGCGTCGAGATTGGGTGCAACCTCAAGGGAATTGGGTTTAATTGCATCATTACCACCTCTGGTTGGGCTGGCTTGTCTTATACCTTTTGCAATCATTACAGACAGAATGAAGAATAAACGCAATATGGTTATCTTTGCGACGCTTCTTTTGGGTAGCATGTATGTTATCGTCGGAAGTATTGCGTTCTGGGCCGGTAATGCCGTCTGGGTATTAATTCTTATGCTGGTCATGGTCAATTTTCCGATGTCACTTTATAACTCTTCGTGGCAATCATTTTTTTCCGACGTTGCCATGCCGGATCAACGTAACAATATTTATGCCCACCGAACACGGATGAATACGGCGGTTGGCATCGTATTTCCTCTTATTTTCGGAGGGATATTAACCTTGGTATCGGGGAGCGGCAAAATTCTTGTTCATCAAGTGTATTACTTTTTGGCTCTTCCTCTGGCTTTTGGTCAAGTTATGTTACTCAAGCGAGTGCCATACAGCGGAGCCGGTGATATTCCGCAATACTCGTTGAAAGACTTCTTTATTACGACGCGCACTCTATTTACAAACCGTTCTTTTCTCGGATTCCTGGTCGTGGCATTACTTGTTTATGCCGGATGGCAAATGGATTGGTCCATCTACTTTCAAGCTCAGTTTTACTATTTGAAACTCAATGAACTCCAGTTGAGCTTGATTGCGGTTTTGTGCGCAGGGACCCAGTTCATCATGCTCGGCACATGGAGCCGATTGGGTGCAACAAAGGGTGTCAAATTTGTGTTTTTCATTGGTGCGGCCGGATTTGCTTTCTGTTGTTTGTCTATGTTTTTTGCGTTGCTTATGCCGCTAAAGCCGGGTGTATGGACGTACTTCATTTTTCAGAGTATCGGAAGTTCGGCTTTCAGTGCATTTCAGTTCTCTTTGCTCTTGTGTTTGCTGGAGGTTATTCCTCCGATAAACAAGACCCTGTCTATTGCGCTTTACAGTAGTCTCATTTTGGTCTCGAATATTATCATGCCGTATTTGGGTGTCTTCATATACAACGTATTAGGTGAGAATCGCGAGGCAATGACAGCTGCAATTGGAGTTGTTGCCGTTGTTCGGATTGTTGCTGCTACATTGGCGTTTATTCGCTGGTATCGCCACCGAAAGGAAGTCCCTTTCGTATTAAGATACGTTGAGGCGAATACGAGCCCGGGCGATTCTGCTGAGATACTTCAACCGTCCTTCGAAGAGACCATCCCGTCGGACGATAATTCGCAAAAGGATTAACTATCGCGAAAATCACTTCCGGCATGCCTTGCAGGCACTTCTTTTGTTATAATGATATTTGTTTTAGCGAAAGGAATATGGCATGTATATAGCAAATCGTTTTACAGATTATGAATTACTTTGCGCGGGAGGCGGGGAGAAGCTCGAGCGATGGAACGATATTATTCTTCAGCGACCCGATCCTCAAGCGATTTGGCCGAAGCCGGCGAACTCGGATGTATGGACGGAGCCCCATGCCATCTATATACGCAGTGAGAGCGGCGGCGGTCATTGGAAGAAAAGACGACCGATTCCTTCCACTTGGCGAGTCGGATATCCGCTTTCGAATCACCCGCTTGAGTTTATTATTGAGCCGACGGGCTTCAAGCATACCGGTCTTTTTCCGGAACAGTCTGTCAATTGGGACTATTGTGCCGACAGAATTCGTTCCGCAGTAATTGCGGGAAGAAAACCACGCATTTTGAATTTGTTTGCATATACCGGCGGAGCGACTCTGGCTTGTGCGGCTGCGGGCGCGGCTGAGGTGGTTCATGTGGACGCATCTAAGGGTATGATCACCAGGGCCAAGGAGAACATTCACGCTTCATCTCTCGATCAGGCTTATGTACGTTTTATTGCCGAAGATTGCAATCGGTTTGTCGAACGAGAATTAAGACGCAATCGTACATATGACGGTATCATTATGGATCCTCCGGCCTATGGAAGAGGGCCGTCCGGAGAACTATGGCGTCTGGAAGATGCACTTTATGAATTAGTGGAGAAATGTGTTGCGCTTCTGAGTGATCAGGCTTTATTTTTTATACTCAATTCTTATACGACGGGATTATCGTCAGCAGTCATGCAAGACATTTTGAGACTCACGGTTAAGCCCAAACATGGAGGTAAGGTCGTATCGGCGGACCTGGGGATTCCCGCATCTAAAATGGATATAATTCTGCCCTGTGGTTCAGTGGCACGATGGTCGAACGGAGAGTCGATTGGAAAACATTAATTTCGGCGTCAAAGTCTTGTACGAAGACAACCACATACTGATGACATATAAGCCGGCCGGCATACTGTCTCAAGAAGACGCGACCGGTGCCCCGGACATGCTGACGATTCTCAAAGAATATCTCAAGAATAAATACCATAAACCGGGCAATGTATATTTGGGATTGGTTCACCGATTGGATCGGCCCGTCGCCGGGCTGATGTTGATTGCCAAGACCACCAAAGCGGCATCCAGAATCAGCGAGCAGATCCGTAACCGTACGGTTGAGAAATACTATCGCGCATGCTTAAATGGGGCTATCCAACCGGAAAAAGGCACGCTCAAGGGCATAATCATCAAGGACTCTTCCGTTAATCGGGCCCGTCTGACGGATAATCTTTCCGAAAAAGACGCCAAAGAAGCTGAGTTGGATTATCGCATGCTATCTTGTAAGGATTCGATTTCTTTGGTAGAAATTCATTTGAAGACCGGACGGACCCATCAGATTCGCTTGCAATTATCCGAAGCCGGTTTTCCGATTATCGGAGACCGAAAATATGGTGAAGACCGACCCGGGCCGGGCGATATTTGCCTTGAGTCTTACAAAATGGCGTTCGATCACCCGACAAGCAAAGAGAGATTAACGTTTGAATTACCGCTCGGCGATCACTGGCCTTGGCGATTATTCGCCGAAGAACGAGCCGATTCAGACCAAGGAGGATATTATGAGTGAATTTGAAGGGTTGACCCAAGACAGAATCGAGAGCAACAAGCAGACTATTTTGGAGCTGCTTCGAAAAACCTCGCGTCCCGGCATGGACCGTTTGTTGGATTGGATTGAGAATAAGTCCGACTTCTTCATTGCTCCGGCTTCGACAAAATATCATTTGGCCTGTGAGGGTGGTTTGGCTGAACACAGTATGAATGTCTACCGGCTATTGGCAGGAAAAGTGTCGTCCGGACTATTGGATTTACCGGATGATACGGTGATTATTACGGCTTTGCTTCACGATCTTTGCAAGGTCAATTTCTATGTCCGGGAGACCAAAAACGTCAAGGAAGGCACCAAGATGGGCCCGTATGGCAAGCCGGTCGCAAACTGGGTTGAGAAAGAAGTATGGGCTATCAATGACACGCTTCCTATCGGTCACGGAGAGAAATCATGTTATCTGATTCAGAGTTATATTCGACTAAAAGAAGAAGAATTCGCGATGATTCGTTTTCATATGGGGTCAGACCGCAACGGCTATCCGGATCCTTTTGCAGAAGCAGCTTCGAAGTATCCCGGTGTGGTAGCCATTCATACGTCGGACATTGAGTCGGCATATATTGTTGAGGCTCGCCAATAACCTTGACGTCCGGGGATTTCGAAGACCGATCATTTAGCCATCAACACAAAGGCTTTTGAGTTGACATAGGACGCTCGAAATCCCTATAATTAAAATTCGGATTTTATATGAGTAAAGCTATTTATAAATAAGTGAGGAAACCAAATGTACGACAAAGTTTCGACGGATATGAATTTTGTGGAACGTGAAAAGGATATTCTGGCTTTTTGGAAGGCCAATGATATTCGGAATCGCTCGATCAGAGCGCCAAAAGATGGCACGCCCTCTTTCACGCTTTACGACGGTCCGCCGACGGCCAACGGAAAACCGCATTTCGGACACATCAAGACACGAGTCATCAAGGATGTTATTCCGAGATTTCGCGGCATGATGGGTGAGCGTGTTGAGTTTAAGGCCGGATGGGATACGCATGGTCTACCGGTAGAACTTGAAATTGAAAAGATGCTCGGCATCAATGGCAAACCGGAAATTGAGAAATATGGTGTGGAACCATTTATTAAGAAGTGCAAGGAGTCCGTGTGGAAATATAAAGATGAATGGGAACAGATGTCCGATCGAATTGGTTTTTGGGCAGACATGGAGAACCCATACGTCACCTATGAGAATAATTATATCGAGTCGGAATGGTGGGCACTTAAGACCATGTGGAATAAGGGCATGCTCTATAAAGGGCACAAGATCGTTCCTTATTGCCCACGATGTGGTACGGCGCTTTCGAGTCATGAGGTGGCCCAAGGATATCGCAATGTGACTGAGAATTCAGTTTATGTACGGTTCAAGCTGACCGGAAAAGAAGATGTGTATTTTGCTTCATGGACAACGACCCCTTGGACGTTGCCTTCTAATGTAGGACTTTGTGTTCACCCTGATGAAGAATATGTTCGGATCGCGGTTAACAAAGATCTGGACGGCACAGACAAGACCGTTCGTTACTACATGGCAGGCGTGTTGGCGCCATTGCTTTTCGAGGACTTTGTCGTAGAAGAGCGTTTTTCCGGGAGCGACTTAGTCGGTATGACTTATGAACCGCTTTTTCCGTTTTCGGCCGCATCGGTTTCCGAGAGTGGGAAGACCGCTTTTCGAGTGGCTTCGGATACCTATGTTACGATGAATGACGGTACCGGCATTGTCCATATCGCGCCCGCGTTTGGTGATGACGATGCTCGTGTCGGAAGAAATTATGACTTGCCTTTTGTACAACTGGTATTGGAAGACGGTACACTTCCTCCTGAGGCAGAAGAATTTGCAGGCATGTTTGTAAAAGATGCAGATCCACTCTTGATCAAGAGATTGAATCAAGAGGGAAAACTTATTAAGAAACATCTCTATGAGCATGAATACCCATTCTGTTGGAGATGCGATACCCCTTTGATCTATTATGCGAGATCCTCGTGGTTTATTGCCATGACAAAGGTTCGCGACTCGCTGATTGAGTCCAATCGGTCGGTTGCTTGGCACCCCGAGACCATTCGTGACGGCCGTATGGGTAATTTTCTCGAAAACGTTGTCGACTGGGGTATCTCCAGGGAACGTTATTGGGGAACACCGCTTCCGGTTTGGGAATGCGACTGCAGTCACAAACACTGTATCGGTTCAATAGAAGAACTCAAAGCTATGTCCGATGATTGTCCGGATGATATTGAGTTGCATAAACCTTATGTTGACGCAGTTCATATTCGTTGCGACAAATGCGGAGATCAAATGACTCGCGTTTCTGAGGTCATCGACTGTTGGTTTGACTCCGGTGCTATGCCTTTTGCTCAATATCACTACCCATTTGAGAACAAAGAGTTTTTTGAGAATCACTTTCCGTCGCAGTTTATTTCTGAGGCTTTGGATCAGACTCGCGGATGGTTTTATTCATTGCTTGCGATCGGCACACAGCTTTTTGACAAATCGCCATTCGAAAACTGCATCGTCATGGGACTCGTTCAAGATAAAGATGGCATCAAGATGAGTAAACACAAGGGCAATGTGGTTGACCCTTGGGATATTCTCAACAAGCAGGGCGCGGATGCCGCAAGGTGGTATTTCTGCAGTGCAAATGCACCTTGGTTGCCGAGTCGTTTTTCGGATGCCGGTGTGTCCGAAGTTCAACGGAAATTTATCGGAACACTTTGGAATACATATGCATTCTATGTCATGTATGCAAACATCGATCAATTTAATCCGACAGAGCATACGCTTGATTCATCGACACTTGGTGTCATGGATCGTTGGATTTTTTCAAGACTTAACACTTTAATAGGTGAGGTGCATACTCGCATGTGTGGTTATGACATCACCGGTTCTGCTCGTCTCATGGAGAATTTTGTAGACGAGCTGTCTAATTGGTATGTTCGCCGCTCAAGAGAGCGGTACTGGGGCAGTGAGATGACGCAGGATAAGATTAATGCATATATGGTGCTGTATCATGTTCTCGTTTCATTTTCCAAGCTCGCGGCACCATTCGTACCTTATATGACAGAAGCTATCTATCAGAATTTGGTTCGCTCCGTTGATAAAAATGCGCATGAGTCCATTCATATGTCTGATTATCCGACGGTTGATTCTTCGATGATCGATCCCGAGCTTGAGGCGCAAATGAATGTGGCTCAACAAATTGTATATCTTGGAAGAGCTTGCAGAAACACAGCGGCTATCAAGAATCGTCAGCCGCTTTCAAAAATCTACGCGGTCACGCCGGAGTCTTTGGAAGAAGAATATCTGTCGATTATTAAGGAAGAACTGAATATTCGCGAGGTTGAGTTTGTTAAGGATGCCTCGGCATTGGTTGACTATCGTTTTAAGCCTCAGCTGAGAACTCTGGGTAAAAAACTGGGTGCAAAGCTGAACGCGGCGCGCGAAGCAATCGCTGCATTGCCGGGTAGAGAGACGATGAAGGCGATTGAAGCCGGAAATTTCGTTTCTGTCAACGTAGATGGTGAAATATTTGAGCTTGCGCCGGAAGACTTGATTCCCGAGACGGTTCAGCCGGAAGGTTTATCGACCCAGTCTGAACGAGATTACACCGTTGCGCTCGATACCACATTGACCGATGACTTAATCGAGGAAGGATTTGTAAGAGAACTGGTATCTAAGATTCAGACTCAGAGAAAAGAATCCGGTTTTGAGGTCACAGACCGCATCAGAGTCTATTTCAAAGCATCTGATAAACTATCTGCGGTCATCAATAATAACATGGGCATCATCGCGTCCGATGTACTTGCAGTTGAGTTGACGATGGACGTTTCGGTTCAGGGTAAGGATTGGGATATTAATGGCGAGTCGTGTACGCTATTCCTGACCAAGGTGTAAAGGAGACACAATGATAAGAACGCTTCTTAATTCGGGACTCAGTTTTCAGGAAATGATTTTACATGGCATGGTAATATTTCTTGTGTTGTCGTATTCGCTTTCGATTCATGAGTTCATGCATGGATTTTCAGCGGTTAAGCTCGGAGATGATACGCCGAGGCTTCAAGGGCGATTAACGATGAATCCGCTTGCGCATCTCGACCCGATCGGTTCACTGATGATGCTTTTGGTTGGTTTTGGTTGGGCCAAACCGGTTCAAGTAAACTATTCTCGTTTGACCAGATTTAAGAACCGTTCGATTTCAATTAGAATAGTCAGTCTTGCCGGCGTGACTGCTAACTTTTTATCGGCATTTATTGCTTGCTTTTTATTTAACGTTATCACTCTTCTTATGCTTCGGTTTAATGCGGGTTTTTCATTTTCGAATCCGCCGGTTATATATGCGACTTCAACGATGTTATTATCATATTTGTTTGAATTTAATCTTTTGCTTATGGCATTTAATCTGTTACCGATACCTCCTCTTGATGGATTTCATGTGCTGGAGACACTTATACCTTACAAATATCGCGAAAAATTTCACCGTTATGAACAATATTTCTCCATGGCATTTTTTGCATTGATTATGATGGGCTTTTTTCTTCGGGTCAGTCCTCTTATTACGCTGGTGAATTTCATTCGCACGCCATTTGAGTGGTTGATTACAAAACCGATCGGAGTGTTGTTCGATTTTATTTACCGACTGATGTTCTGATTAATACAGACAATAACGGAGGCAGCATGAGCAAAAAAATCATTCTTTCCGGCACACGTCCGACCGGCAACATTCATCTTGGTAATTATTTCGGAGCGCTCGAAAATTGGGTTCGATTGCAGGACGAATATGATTGTCATTTTTTTATTGCAGATTGGCATGCACTTACTACAGGTTATGCCGATACCGAGAAATTAAAAGAAAACACATTGAGTCTCATGGCAGATTTTTTAGCCGTCGGACTAGATCCCGATAAGTCCACGCTTTTCTTGCAGTCATCGGTGTTAGAGCACGCCGAACTCTTTTTGCTCTTGGGTATGAACACGCCGCTATCCTGGTTGGAAAGATGCCCGACCTATAAGGACCTCATGGCAAATATGGGAGAAAAAGACATCGCGACCTATGGATTCCTTGGCTATCCGGCACTTCAGGCTGCTGATATCCTGATCTACAAGGCGGATTTCGTTCCGGTCGGGGAAGACCAGTTGCCCCATCTTGAAATTACCCGGGAAGTAGCTCGTCGCTTTAACTATATATACGGCAAAGAAGTATTCCCCGAGCCAATGCCATTATTAACTAAAGCTAAGGTCTTGCCGGGCACGGATGGCCGGAAGATGAGTAAAAGCTACAACAATACCATTGCATTAGCCGATACGCCGGATGAGGTGAAGAAAAAAGTCATGAGCATGATTACGGATCCTGCGCGCATTCGCAAAGATGATCCCGGTCATCCGGATGTATGTACGGTATATGCTTTTCACAAAGTGTTCAATGAAGAGATGGTTCCCGAAATTGAAAGCTCATGTAAGGGAGGCAGCATTGGTTGCGTAGCCTGCAAACGACTCCTTCAGGAGAAAATTGCAGAATTCCATACGCCCATTTTCGAAAAGAGAAATACGTTGCTGGAGAATGAAGATCATCTCAAACAGATTATTGTCGCCGGTTCTGATAAAGCAAGAATTAAGGCAGAAAAGACCATGCAGGAAGTCCGTAGTGCGGTTAGAATAGGGGTATGATTTGCGTACGGATGTGATGATTCCAAGCGAAACTAAAGTTGGGCAAAACGGGGCGCCGGAACTAAAAATCCGCGAGTTCCAAGGCCCTTTAGATTTGCTGTTCCATCTCATCGAAAAAAACGACATTGATATTTACGATATCCCTATTACTGAGATTACAGATCAATACATGGCATATCTTTCAGAAATGAGCCGTCTCGACATGGAGGTTGCTTCAGATTTTCTGGTCATGGCGGCTACCTTAATTCATATCAAATCCCGAATGCTGTTGCCGGGGAAAATCGCTCAGTCGAACGCGGCTGAAGGCGATGACCCGAGAGAAGAACTTGTCATAAGACTGCTTCATTATCGTCGATGTAAGGTAATGGCATCGGATTTGAGAAAAAGATTCGAAAACTATTCGGATACATATATTCGGCTGCCATCAACGCCTAAGATGCTTGATATTAAGGTTGAAGCCCCGCCTCAAGAATTTGATCCAAATCATTTTTCGGATGCCGTAAGACAGGTCGCGCTACGCAATGAAGTTCGATTTGCGGATTTAGCCTCGAAGATTACGCATATATTAAAACGAGATAAAATCTCGGTGAGAGAAAAAATGAGAACCGTTTGGGCCAGCATAATGTCTCGTGGCAAATGCTTTTTTCACGAATTATTTCCGTCTTCGTCCGTTGATAAAACCGAACGTGTTGTGGGTTTTCTTGCGATTCTTGAGTTGCTGCGGGGTAATAAGATTTTGGCAACACAAGACAAACCTTTCGATGTCATCTTAATCGAAAGAAAGTCGACGACGCCGGAAGATTCTGTTTTTGATCCGCATTAATCTAAACAAAGAAGGAGCGCCATACGATGGATGCAAATCCGAAAAATGACTTTTCAATCACGGTTCAGGAACTTCCTGCGGCTATCGAGGCTTTATTGTTTGCTTCCGGCGATCCGATTTCTCTTTCGAGATTAGAGGAAGTCACCGGAGTGGACAAAGAAATTATCGCTCAGACCATCGATCGACTTTCTAAGGAATATTCCAATAATCCTTGGGGTGGGCTGAGTATTCGGAGAATGGAAGATGAGTACATCATGTGCACTAAACCACAGATGAAGTCCGTTCTTGAGAGATATTTTCAGCCCAGAAGTCGTCCGCCTATGTCTCAAGCAACATACGAAACGCTTGCCGTAATCGCATACAATCAGCCGGTTACAAGAGCTCAAATCGAAGCGGTTCGCGGCGTGAGCAGCGACAGTATCGTATCCAGATTATTGGAGCGGGGTTGGATATGCGAGTGCGGTTCTTTGGATGCACCCGGTCGTCCGACGTTGTTTGAAACTACCCAGCAATTTTTACTTGAGTTCGGCATTGAATCTGCAAGAGAATTGCCTGCTTTAGACCTTTTAATGTACCAAACCATTCGTGATTTAGAAGATTCTCTGGAAAAAGCGGCCGGAACACAATATAAACGACAAATTTCAATCGACAATATTGCATCTCCCGATTACACTATTAAAGAAGAGCAAAATCCCATAGAGGATTTAAATAAAACTTCTCTTGAAAGAGGTGATTAAGTGACTGCCAAAGAACGAGTAGAACAGCAGATTCAAGAATTAAAGGTTAAAGCAATAGACAGTCGATCAGACTGTATTGCACGCCAAAGGATTAATCAATTATTTGATGCGAATTCTTTTGCGGAATTTAACAGTTCAGTTGAATCGAGACTTAGGAATGATTTATTTAATCGCGAGCCGACTCAAGGCGATGGGGTCATTTGCGGGTATGGTACCATAAATGGGCGGTTAGTATACGCAGCTTCACAAGATGCTACAGTGTACGGTGGCTCGGTCGGTTACGTCCACGCCGGAAAGATCATAAGAACGATTGAATCAGCGCTTAAAGTTGGAGCCCCGTTCGTTATGATGTTTAGCACAGGTGGTGCGCGTATTGAAGAGGGCGTCGCTGCTCTCGAGGGTTTGGCAGGTGTCATTACTGCGCTGACCAAAGCGCGTCGTAACATTCCTATACTATCGGTCATACTTGGCCATTGTCCCGGCGGCTTAGCAGTCGCTGCTTCGCAGTCTGATTTCCTGATTATGAATGAAAATGGCGGCGATATATTTCTCAACAGTCCAATCCTATACCCTTCGAATTCTGACGATAATATTTCGATCGGGTCAGCACAGATGCACAAGGATACCGGTGTTGCTTCGGCGATTATGCCGGATGAGGACTCGTGTATTCTTAAGGCTAAATCTTACTTATCGTATATTCCTGTTCGATCCGGTCTGAAAAGAGTGTTTTCCAGATCCGCTAAAGTATCGGATTCTCCGAATCGTTCCTCAGATATCCTCGACAAGTATGCAATCGATATCGCGGATGGAACGGTACCGGCATCTTCAATCATTAAAGAGATTGTTGACGGCGGCAAATATGAAGAAATATATACACATATCGGAACAGATATTGTGGCAGCGATGGCTTTCATGGACGGTATTCCGGTTGGCGTGATCGGAAATGAATCGGCTCGGATATCCAGAGACGGCATGTACAAGGCGGAGAAGTTAATTCGCATTTGCGATTCATTTTGTATGCCGATTATCTTCGTGAGCCATGCAGAAGGTTTTGAAATCGGAGTTGGCACCGAGAAATCTGATATTCTCGATCGCACGGCGTCCTTCGTATCTTCTCTTTGCGCCTGTCGAGTTCCGAGATTATCACTAATCGTCGGACCTTCGATTGGAACCGCATATGTTTGCTTTAACAGCAAAATGCTCGGTTCTGATTATGTGTTTGCATGGCCGAGTGCTGAAGTTTCTGTTCTTCTTCCGGATCCGGCGGTTCAAATTCTGTGGAAAAATAGAATCGCGGAAAGTGAAGATCCAATAACCGCCAGAACCGAGCTTATCGAAGAATTCCGTTCTGAAGTGGCGTCTGCAGATTCTGCGGCTTCGGAGGGACATATTGATGAAATTATTCTTCCGTCGTCATCCAGGGCAAGAATTATAAGTACTTTGGATGTTCTATTGTTGGAGTACCCGATGGCGGAAAAAGTCTAATACAATTTTTGTGAACTAATGATCTAAGAATATTTTCGGAGGTAAACGATGAGTCAGTTTTACAAAATCAAAGTAGATGGAAAAGTGTATGAAGTCGAAGTAGAGGAGACCGGTTCCTTGATGAATACAGCACCGGTCGCTGTTGCGCCCGTATCAGAAGTATCAGAATCGCCCAAGGTCTCCGCGCCGGTTGCCCCTAGTGTTGAACCCGCTCCGGTGAAGTCTGAACCGGCTTCTGCCAACGCTATTAAGGGACGTGTGTTACCGGCACCGATGCCAGGGACAATTCTTTCGGTAAGTGTATCGGCAGGTCAGACGGTTCAGCATGGTCAAGTATTAATGGTGCTGGAAGCAATGAAAATGGAAAATGAAATCGTTGCAGATGCAGATGGCGTTATCGAAGGCGTATACGTATCGTCAGGTGCATCCGTAAATGCGGGTACTCCGTTGGTTTCTTTCGCATAATAGGAGGATCTCATGGTAAAAATCACAGAAACTATTCTTCGTGATGCGCATCAGTCATTAATTGCAACACGAATGAGCTTTGAAGATATGGAGCCGATGCTCGATAAACTCGACAAAGTGGGTTACAACGCACTCGAGTGTTGGGGCGGCGCAACTTTTGATGCTTGCGTGCGTTTCTTAAACGAGGATCCTTGGGAGCGCCTTCGAAAAATTCGTAAGGCTTGCCCAAATACAAAGTTGCAGATGCTGTTAAGGGGACAGAATCTCCTCGGATACAAGCATTACGCGGACGATGTCGTTGATTATTTTGTGGAGAAGTCGATTGCAAACGGTATCGATATCATTCGTATTTTTGATGCTCTTAATGACTATCGAAATATTGAACGAGCGACCAAAGCTTGCAAGAAAGCCGGTGGTCATGTTCAGGCGGCTATTGCTTATACAACAAGTCCATTCCATTCAAATGAATTGTTTGCGCGTCAGGCCAAAGAATTAGAAGAGATGGGTGCTGATTCAATTTGCATCAAGGACATGTCGGGTTTGTTATTGCCCTATGAAGCCTATGAATTAGTATCGACCATCAAGAGTGCGACGAAACTGCCGATCGAATTACATACACACTATACTTCCGGATCTGGTTCTATGACTTATTTAAAGGCCGTTGAGGCCGGAGTAGACACCATTAACTGTGCATTATCTCCCTTGGCACTGGGTACATCTCAACCGGCAACAGAACCGATGGTCGCTGCATTACAGGGTACTCAATACGATACAGGCTTGGATTTGGACTTGCTTTCAGAGATATCAGCTTATGCGAACACACTGCGCGACAAATACATCGCTTCAGGATTATTAAATCCCAAGGTTTTAGGCGTTGATGTTAATGCGCTCAAATATCAAGTCCCGGGTGGTATGTTGAGCAACCTTGTTTCTCAGTTGAAGCAGGCCGGAAAAGAGGATCTCTTACTTGAAGTACTTAACGAAGTGCCTAGAGTGCGTGAAGATTTTGGGTTTCCGCCGTTGGTCACGCCGTCTTCTCAAATTGTCGGTACTCAAGCGGTCATGAATGTCATTACCAAAGAACGTTACAAAATGGTGCCCAAAGAATCCAAGGCACTCGTTAAGGGCGAGTATGGTAAGACCCCGTCAACGATCAGTCAAGAAATTCTGTCGAAGATTCTCGGAGATGAATTACAGATTACAGGACGCCCGGCTGATCAAATTGAGCCCGAATTGGATAAGGTGCGAGCTCAAATGGCAGAATATATGGAACAGGATGAAGACGTATTGACATGGGCCATGTTCCCGCAAGTTGCAGAGACATTTTTTAAAGAACGCAGATTGCGTTTGCATGGAATCGATAATGTTGCGGGAAGCATTGACGGTGCGTATCAACCGGTCTGATCATTATTATTAGTTCGCGAAAATGAAAGTCGTCGAGAGATGGCTTTCATTTTTTGTCACAAATTTTTTACGCGAACGTGTATAATCATATTCAATGACATTCTACGGAGGAAAATGATATGTCCAAGGTCAAGAATGACCAAGAATCGAGCTACAAGAGTATAGTTGAACAAATAGAGCAAGAAATGCCCAAAATGAGCAAGGGACAGAAGTCTATCGCTCGCTTTATTTTGTCGGATTATGAGCGGGCAGCGTATATGACGGCTGCGAAAATCGGCGAACACACCGGAGTCAGTGAATCTACGGTAGTTCGTTTTTCTATGGAGCTCGGATTTGAAGGTTATCCTCATTTTCAAAAGAGCCTTCAAGAAGAGTTAAAAGTAAAACTGACATACCTTCAGAGACTCAATGCGTCGAAACGCTTCGGTGATGATGCGCAATTACTGCGATCTATCGTACAGACGGATATAGAGAATCTCAAACATACATATGAACATATCGATGAAAAGGCTTTTGCGGATGCGGTTCAAATGATTCTCAAAGCAAAAAAGATTTATCTTATGGGTCTGAGAAGTTCTTCGCCCCTGTCCTCGTTTATGCATTTTTATTTCACCTTGTTATTCGACGATGTCAGACACATTCACACCAGTAGTGCCAATGAAGTCTTTGAACAGGTGCTTCCGATCGGTCCGGGGGACTTGTTTATCGGAATCAGTTTCCCCAGATATTCAACAAGAACGATTCAGTCCATGCAGTATGCGCGTCAGCGCGGTGCGTCCGTTGTTGCAATCACGGACAAGGCCGACACACCGTTGTCGCAACACGCAGATGTCGCATTATTCGCGCGATCGGATATGGCATCATTTGTCGATTCACTGATTGCCCCTCTGTCGCTCATCAATGCGCTGATCGTTGCTGTCGGAATGCATCGTCGTGAACACATTGAGCAAACCTTCGAGGCGCTTGAGAAGCTTTGGGATGAATATAAAGTTTACGATAAGAGTAAGGATACTAATGATCGACCTACAGATGAGGTCGCCAACAATGAGTGAGGCAAAGTGATGAAAGATAACATTCCGGACAGCAAAATAACTTCAACCGCAGCGATTCGAATGACCCTCGCGATTAGTCGGGAGGAAGAGACGGAGCTTAAATCGAACCTTCAGTCTGTGCAAATAAAAGCCGCAGCTGCGGATTTTGGCGGGGAATTTATTTCCTCTGTGTCGAAAATAATCGAGAGATGCATCGTCGCAGCGCAAAGGGAGGGTGTCATTACTAACACTCATAGCGAAGAAGGAGCGATTGCCGGTGCAGCGCGTGAAGCAATTTCTCAAATCACATCAAAAGCAATCGGACTAAATGTTGGCGGCAAGATTGGAATAGCAAGATATAACAATCACATCAGCGTCTGTCTGTATTTCGGAATCGGACTTCTGCATCTCAACGAAATTGCTATCGGTCTGGGGCATCGAGCCATTTAGTTAAGGGGGACGCCATGGAGCATTTTCAAATCGCAATAGACGGGCCTTCCGGGTCAGGGAAAAGTACTTTAGCACGTTCTGTTGCGCAAAAACTGGGAATATTATATTTAGATACCGGAGCCATGTATCGAGCGTGCGGACTGTATGCGGTCGATAATAATGTTTCTACTAAGGACGAGTCTGCGATATCTGAGCTCATGGATTCTATAGATATCGAAATTGTTTTTGTAAACGGAGCGCAGAAAGTATTTCTTAATAAAGCTGACGTAACGGATAGGATTCGTTTGCCCGGCATTTCACAAGCCGCGTCAGATGTGTCTCGTTTCAGAATCGTGCGTGAGAGAATGGTTGATATGCAGCGGCAAATTGCAGGAGAGAAGAATGTTGTTCTCGATGGGCGAGACATCGGAAGTTATGTTTTGCCGAATGCCGATTTCAAATTTTTCCTTACCGCTGATATTCGAGAGAGAGCAAAGCGTCGGCTTGAGGAGATGCTTAGCAAAGGTGTCCATGATATGACGATTGAAGAAGTTATGGCTGATCTGGAATATCGTGATGAGCAAGATTCGAATCGTGCCTTTGCCCCTTTGAAAAAGACCTCGGACGCTATCGAAATTGATACGACTGCCAACACCCCCCAGGAAACCTTGCTGGCTCTGCTCGGATGCTTGCCGAAGTCAATATTAGAGAATGCGCATGATAAGGACATCTTATGATTATAAAATTAGCGAAGAATGCAGGATTTTGTTTCGGCGTCGATCAAGCAGTCAAGACCGCATACTCGGTGTTGTCAAAAACACAACCGGACACCAAGGTTTATATGTTCGGCGAAATAACGCATAACGACTTTGTTGTTAATGAGCTATTAGAAAGCGGGATGTATTTGGCTAATTCAGTCGATGAAATTGAATCCGGCAGCGTCGTCATTATTCGGGCACATGGTGTCACGCCTCAGGTGAAGCAAGGGTTAGAGGCGATCAATTGTAAAATTATAGATTGCACGTGTCCTTTTGTGAAAAAAATCCACAAAATTGTTAAGGATGAATCTCAAAAAGGCAGAAAAATCATTATTGCAGGGAAAAAAGGCCACCCTGAAGTTGAGGGAATTCGTGGAGAAGCATCCGATCATGTGACGGTAGTCGGAAACAATGAAGAGTTTAATTTGCTTGAAATTGAGCCTGAAAATACTATTTTGGTCTCTCAAACAACATTTTCTTCATCGGAATACAAGAAAATCCGACAAAATGCCAATAATAAAATTGCAAACGAACAGTTTTTTGATACAATATGTAGTACGACTGAAAACAGACAGCGTGAAGCTTCTGACTTAGCGGCCTCCTCAGACTGTATGATTGTCATTGGTTCTGAGAGAAGTTCGAATACCATGAAGCTTTTCGATATTTGTAGGAGTCGTTGCGCGAACACGTTCCTTGTCGCAGACGCTCAAGACATCAATAAGGTTCTTGAGAATCCAATATTCTCAAATTCTGACATTGTTGTCGGAGTGACGGCAGGAGCGTCAACGCCAGATTGTATTATCAGGGAGGTTATCCAAACAATGAGTGAAGACCAGGCTACGGCCAATCAGGAACAAACCGACATCAATTTTGGTGATTACATCGACAACATTCCACAACTCAGAAAGAATGCGACGGTTAGGGGAGCGATTACTTCTGCAGACAATGAGTTTGTATACGTAGACGTTCATGACAAGTCCGAGGGACGTATTCCCCGCCACGAATTTGCCAACGACCCTGATTTTGATCTGGATGAAGCAATAGATGCCCATACAGAGATAGAAGTATTTGTTCGCAGTGTACGTAATTCCGATATGGGGAAGGAGATACTGCTCTCTAAAGCGCATGTTGATTTTGGCAAGTACAAAGCACAGGTTGAAGAAGCCTTCGAAAATGCGACTCCGGTGACAGTTAAGGTTACTAATGTTGTCAAAGACGGCGTTATTGCCAATCTCGGCGGCGTTGATATCTATATTCACAGAACGCAACTCGATTTGACCACCGTCAACGATCTGGATCAATACAAAGGCAAGACCATTGAGATTCTTGTAACACAGTTCGATCCGGACAAGAGACGTTTGCGCGTATCCGGTTCACGTCGAGCACTTCTCAATAGTCAACGTAAGGAAAAGGCAGATGAAGTTTGGGCTGCGATTGAAGTCGGAGCCGAGTACCAGGGTGTTGTCAGAAGCCTTACCGATTTCGGTGCTTTTGTTGATATCGGCGGTGTAGACGGTTTGGTTCACGTTTCTGAATTGTCTTGGCAGAGAATTCGTCACCCGTCCGAAGTTGTTACTGTCGGCGACAAAATTTCTGTCTACGTTAAAGATTTCGATTCTGAAAAGAAGCGTATTTCATTGGGTTACAAGCGTGCAGAAAATGATCCGTATCACAACGTCGAAGAGAGATTTCCTGTCGGAAGTATTGTGCATGGCAAAGTCGTTCGCATGTTCCAGTTTGGGGCATTTGTGGAACTTGAGCCGGGCGTTGATGCACTCTGTCACGTTTCTCAAATATCGGATGTTCGCCTGAACAAGCCTGAAGATGTGCTTGCGGAAGGCATGGAAGTTGTTGCTCGTGTATTGGATGTCAGCAATGAGACTCGTCGTATCAGTATCAGCATCAAGGATGTTGAAGCAATCAACCCCCATAACTCTGAAGAAATGGTTTCGGATGACGTTGATAATTCTGATCAAGAACCTGTTCTCGTTGACAGCTCTTCTGAATTGATCAAGGATACCGATAAGGATACCGATGCAGTTGAAGAGACTGTCGCGGAAGACATTGCCTCTGAAGCTGAAGAAGTGACAGAAAACTGATTTATCGACAATACTTTGATTAACGAACTACCCCAAAGAGACCTTCTTTGGGGTAGTTTTTTTAGTGAAAATCTGTGCAATTGTGGCAAATTGCGGAATATCAAATAAAATTTATTAATAAATTTGCCTGACATTCATGGAGCAAAATATCACTTTTTTGCTGTGAACGAATAAGCAAAACGTTTCGTTATGTAAAAAATTAGCTCGAAATAAAAGAAATATTAGATAAAACTCGAATGTTGTATTTTCTTAAATGTTACAAATTTGAGGCAAGCCTTTTTTACTGCATCATTTCGTATTATAATGATTACGTCAAGCTGGGCTTTGAGTACAGAAGAATTATTCAATATAGTAAAAGCCTTGGTTGGAGGAAATTTTGAAAAAGCAACAATTGTACTTCGAGAGAAGAATATCCATAAAAACTATTCGTCTATCTTTGCCGATTCTCTTTTTACGATTATCGGCAATCGTTTTGGCCGCATCGGTGTTGATGTCTTTGGTGCCGTTTTTTCGAGTCGGACACCGTTCGGACATAGTCTTCCAAGTTCCTGTAAATGCTGCAAGTGAAGAACTTGAGTTTTCCTCTCTTGATTTGAATATAGATGATCTTAGTTCACGTTCAGCGGACGGCGATGCATATCTAATTTCATCACTAACCGCGTCTCCGGATATGTATTCTTCTGTAGACCGACTTGTTGAAAAGAATACATTTGTTATTACGGAATCGGTAACGGATAATGGCATACCGGAAGAATTGCTGGCGTTGTCAGAATTTGTTCTTGATAATTCGATTGTGTATGTTTCTGTCAGTGAGCTGAATGTCCGTAGTTTTCCATCGGCTGATGCTGAAATAATTGCGACACTTCATTACTCGGATCACGTTATGCAAGTTGGAATTGGTTCTTCTTGGTCCAGAATACAAATGGATGATTTGTCAGAGGGTTATATAGTCAGTTCATTTCTTTCTTCTGAATTTATCGCAACACCAACGCCTACTCCAAGTCCGACACCGACGCCTACACCCAAACCTGCAGTTACGGAATCCGCTTTTTCCGGTAAATTTTACGCTGTCGGAACCGTGAATGTTCGTTCTGGTCCGGGAACAGAATATCAGTTGATTAAATCCTTATCTTCCGGAGATGCTATTGATGTCATTGCAAAGACGAGTAATGGTTGGTATCGTACGGTAAAGGATACCTATGTTCTTTCGAGTCTCGTGTCGTCGCAGTCTCCGGTTTCTGCACCTCAAGTTCCTCCGACCGTTGAGCCTGACCCGAATAACACGGATCCGGTTGCTCCGCCACCCTCTCCGACGGCGGCTCCTGTGGTGACTCCTGCGGATCCATCAACAAGCGACATTGCGACATACGCTAAGTCCTTTATTGGTGTTCCTTACGTATACACCGGAATGTCTGTGAGCGGTTTCGATTGCTCAGGTTATGTCTCTTATGTCTATGCGAATTACTATAATTACAGTCTTCCGCATCAGTCAGCCCGTATTGCGGCTTTAGGCTCACCCGTATCTTCGGATAGCATGGTTGCCGGTGATGTCATTTGCTATGATTATTCCGGTGACGGCGTGGTTGATCACGTTGGACTATATATTGGTGACGGGATGTTAGTTCATGCTTCGAGTAATAACAAGAAGGTCGTACTAACGAATTTTTCAATGAATGCAGTTACTTCTATTCGCAGATTTATATAAGTCAAAATTGAAAAATAGAATTGACCCCCTGAGCCGAAGGTTCAGGGGGTCGATATTTATTTTGCAACAAAGCATAATTACTATTAGTTGATTAGATTTGACAGAGCTCGGATTGCATCACGGTAGACTCCGATTAACGTAATCAGGTTATTCCTGCCATAACACTCATTTTTCTGGTGCAAAGTCGATTTTTCCCAAGGCAAATATGGTCCAAAAGGAATAATATTTGGCATACTTCGAGCGTAAGTGCCGCCGCCGATAGTAATAGGCTCGACAGGATGTTGAGTATGCTTGATATATATGGGATTGCTCTTATCATCGCATTCAAACTGACTCGCGAACGACTCGTAAACTTTTAACAATGCTTTCATTTGTACGGAATCTCGTTCTATATGTAACGGCAAGAGATGGCTCCTAATTGATAGTTGAGTGGTCTCTTGATTCAGCGCGGCCTCAATGCATGAGAGAATATGATCGCTGTCTTCTGTGACCGGATATCGTATGTCGATGACCAAATGAGAGTTGTCATGCGTTAATTCAATCATTCCGATGTTGACGCTTAATTCGCCCGAAAAATCAGATGCTACCGATTTGAAAAGATTTTTGCACGCATCTTTGACTATAAATTCTTGATCAATAAAAGATAAAATTGGGTGTGAAGATTTCCGAGAAGTCTCTAAATTCGCAATCGCTTTGATAATGGCGTTGTCACCTTTTTCGGGAGTAGACGCATGGGCGGATTTTCCGATATATCTTTGTGATTGTTGACTTGAGGAGAAGATTACTTCGCAATAGGCGGGTACCATGTTCGCTGCGTCGCCGCCGGATATTCTTATTTCAGGATGGCCGATATCGGATATATCAATTTGAAGAATTCCTTTTTCGGCAAATATAGCAGGAAAATCTGCGTCCGGAGTGAACCCGAAAATTGGTACAGGTTCATGTTCAAGATAATGTTGAACGCAACTCGAACCATTCTCTTCGTCGAGACCAAGTATCAATCGGATTCGACAAGCAGGACGATATCCGCTTTCTTTTAATTCGATCATAGCATAGAGAGCGGCCATTGCCGGGCCTTTATCATCAACGATGCCTCGTCCGAAATAATAACCATTCTTTAAGGTCATCGTGTAGGGGTCCGTCGACCAGTCTGACAGTGGACCCGGCGGAACGACATCAAGATGAGAAAGTATTGCGATGTATTCGGAGCCTTCACCCCATTCAATATAACCAACACGTCCATCCAAATTTTTGCAATTAAAACCATTTCGACCAGCAATCTCAAACATGACCTCAAGCGCATTAAGCGTACCTATTCCATATGGCGCACAATCGACAGGATCGGATTTGACGCTCTTAGCAGCGATAAGAAGTGAGAGATCTTTTTCAAATTGAATGGTTTTTTCCGGAGATATTTGCATTTTCGATTAACCGCCTTACTTCATAATTTTAATAAGTATAACGCTTATACAATCGCTCTAAAAGACAAAAGTTTATATAAGCATATCAATTGACGAACTGTCATTAGTACTATTTAGAAGAGATAGATCAAAGAGTATGATTGTCAATTGGACAAAAAATTTTATATTTCTGCAATCTTGAGGTAAGATATGAAGAGCAAGCGTTGCGTTCGAGTTTTGTCAGGGAATACATAAATGGATATGAAGCAGTTAAATTTTGATATTTCTGGAAACACGGTTGTTGTAACTTCTACGTATGTGGTTAGTGATAATCTGACGTATAAACAAAATTTCTGCCCATAGAACAATTTCCGGGGTATACGTAATAGTCAAACAATAAACATATTGGGGATTAAAATGGATTACATTAAAGAATTAGAATCGGGTTCCTCTCCGAGAATCGCAACAGCGGCTAAAAAAATCATTAAAAACAAATTGACCGGCTATTGTCCCCATCTACTCAATGCATTAACTCAAGTAATGAAGAAACCGCAATATTGGAATACTCAATGCCAGGTAATTAAGGCTATAGGCATGACTAACTGTATCGAAGGTTTACCGTTAATTAAAGAATTCATTAATCAGGATTACGAACACACAGTTTTATATAAAGAACTTGCTTTTGCAATTTTCATGTTAGAGAACATCAACGGAATAAATTTAAGTTTCCTTTTTGAATCGATAGACAAAGGTAATGACATGCAAATAAGTGGTTGTTGTGCAGCCTTATTCTATAAAAAGATAATTCCAAATAATGATGACATAAAAAAGATAATTATAGGCATATCACCATATGTAGAGAATGAAGGTCAAATAATTACTCCCAGGTGTTACATTGCTGCTGCAGCGCAACTCTGGCCCAAAGAGGTAACTAAAGATTTCCTACAAGAATGCAAGAAATCTAAATGGCCGGGACTTATAGATATCGCAGAAAATTCATTGCTTGGAAAGATATCTAAAATACAGCTTGTATAACAATTTTTTCAATTGTTATGCGTAGCGGTCTAGATGTGAATGGCTTGTATTTTGCCGTCATGCCTGTTTTGAGAGTTCAGGGTATATGTTTGAGGAGATATAGAATAAGGACACATGCACTGGTGCCCTTAACCGGTGTGACAAATATATCGCAGATCATGCAATATCTAAGTTACCGTATGGAAATCGCATTTATCGATCAGCCGGAACAATATGAATCAGCTCACTTGCTATTTTTTGGCGGTCATGATAGTATCGAAAGGCTAAAAAACACATGGGGCATCCCTTTTGTGCCATTCGGTAACATATGCACCCATGGAAGTTAAACAGGAGGAAAGTTTATGCCGGTTATTTCTATGAAGCAATTACTTGAAGCAGGTGTTCATTTCGGACACCAGACCCGTCGTTGGAATCCTAAGATGGCAGAGTACATCTACACGGAGCGCAACGGCATTCACATCGTTGATCTTCAGAAGACTGTTCGAAAGGCAGACGAAGCATATATGTTTATGCGTCAGATTGCAATGGACGGTGGTACTGTCTTGTTTGTCGGTACCAAGAAGCAAGCGTCGGATTCCATTATTGAAGAAGCTCAGCGCTGTGGAATGTACTACATCGCCAATCGTTGGTTAGGTGGTACTCTGACAAATTTTTCCACCATTCGTAAGAGAATTGCACGTTTGAATGCACTTCAGAAGATGGAAGAAGACGGTTCATTTTCAATGAGAACCAAGAAAGAAGTTGCAAAACTTCGCCTTGAAAAAGATAAGCTTGAGAAGAATCTCGGCGGAATCCAAGGTATGACTCGTTTACCGGCCGTTATGTTTGTTGTTGACACCAAGAAGGAGCATTTGGCAGTTGCCGAAGCCAGACGTCTGGGTATTCCGGTTGTTGCTATCGTAGATACCAACTGTGATCCTGAAGAAGTAGATTATGTTATTCCGGGTAATGACGATGCTATTCGCGCTGTGAAGTTAATCGCCGGCAAGATGGCTGATGCGGTTATCGAAGCAAAGCAAGGCGAGCAAATGGATGCTCCTAAAGCAGCGGCTGAGGAAGAAGTTGCCGTTGATATTGAAGAACTATCCGAAGTTGCTGAAGCATAATAGCTGAGGTTGTTTTGAATCACAAATAATTCATCTGGGAGGATATTATATGGCTGAGATTACTGCATCACAAGTTAAAGAATTAAGAGAGTTGACCGGTTCGGGCATCATGGATTGCAAAAAGGCTTTACAAGAGTCCAACGGCGATGTTGAGAAGGCGGTCGCATGGCTCCGTGAGAAGGGCATAGCTTCTGCTGCCAAGAAGTCCGGTCGTATTGCAGCTGAAGGTATTGTTGATTCCTACATTCATGCCGGCGGACGTATTGGTGTCTTGCTTGAGGTCAATATTGAGACTGATTTCGCGGCTAAAAACGAAGGATTCCGTAACTTTGTCCACGATTTGGGCTTACAGATTGCGGCAGCAAATCCGAAGTGGATTTCTCGCGATGAAGTTCCGGTCGAGGACCTTGAGAAAGAAAAAGAGATTATTCGCAATAAGGCGCTTAACGAAGGAAAGCCTGAGAAAATTGTTGACAAAATTGTCGAAGGTTCGATGGGTAAGTTCTACAAAGACCATTGTTTGCTTGAGCAGGAATTCGTTAAAGATGATTCCAAGACAATTGAGATTCTCGTTAAAGAAATGATTGCGGCAATCGGTGAGAATATTTCGATCAGAAGATTTACGCGTTACGAGATGGGTGAAGGCCTTGCGAAGAAGGAAGAGAACTTCGCTGAAGAAGTCATGAAGCAGATTAAGTAATGGTACTGTTTTTCAATTCCAATCGATTTATATCTCTTAAGTTAAGTTAATCAATCACAGAAAGCTATCGGTTTTTTTGACCGATGGCTTTTTTTTACGCGTACAAACGTTTAGAATGTATTAGGGCAATTGCCAGATGGAGGTCAAAATGGATAAACCAGTTTACCAACGTATATTATTGAAAATCAGCGGAGAAGCACTTGCCGGCAAGAAGAAAGTCGGAATCGATGATACGGTTCTTAAGAATATCAGTCAAATGATTAAAAATGTTGCTGATTTAGGTGTGGAGATTGCTGTCGTTGTCGGTGGTGGAAATTTTTGGAGAGGGCGCACCAGTGAATCAATGGATCGCGTTACCGCGGATCATATGGGCATGCTTGCGACGATGATGAATTCTCTGGCACTATCGGATGCGCTTGAGCAGAAGGGTGTCGTCACCCGCGTCTTGTCTGCTGTGGAGATTCGTCAGATGGCGGAGCCATATATACGTAAGAGAGCAGTTCGCCATCTTGAGAAGAAGCGCGTTGTTATCTTTGCTTGTGGTACGGGTAACCCATTTTTTTCGACAGATACGGGAGCAGCATTACGCGCGGCCGAAATCGAAGCCGATATTTTTTGCAAGGCGACAATGGTGGATGGAATTTATGACAAAGACCCCAATGTGTACTCGGATGCCAAACGTTTTGATCAGGTTTCTCACGACGAAGTGCTTAAACTCGATTTGAAGGTGATGGATGCTACAGCTGCAGCACTATGTAGAGATAACAAGACTTCTATTATGGTATTTTCTATGGAAGATCCTGAAAATATTTTGAGAATTGTCAAAGGCGAAAACATCGGGACTCTGGTACAATAAGTCAATAGCTTGTGATATCAACGAGGAGGTTACTTATGATTACGATTACCAAAGATGATTATGAACATTACGAAGAGAAGATGAAGAAGACCATGAGTAATTTGCAGGAGAATTTCAACGCTTTGCGTGCCGGACGTGCGAATCCGCATGTGTTGGATCGTATTACTGTAGATTATTATGGTGTCAAGTCACAGATTAATTCGGTTGCAAACGTTCAAGTTCCGGAGCCGCGTGTTATTACCATAACGCCTTGGGATTCTTCGTTACTCAAGGAGATTAATAAAGCAATTCAAATGTCTGATATCGGCATAAATCCTTCCAATGACGGAAAGACGATTCGTCTGGTTTTTCCGATATTGTCAGAAGAGCGAAGAAAAGAATTAGTTAAGCAAGTGCATACATACGGCGAGGAGTCCAAGATAGCTGTTCGAAATATTCGTCGTGATGGTATCGACAAATATCGTGCTCACAATAAGAAGAAAGAATTGACCGATGATGAGTTGGCTGATTTTGAAGATAAGATTCAGAAGATTACCGACAAATATATCAAGGAAGTGGACAAAGCTTGCGAGGCGAAAGAGAAGGATCTCTTGGAGATCTGATCTTTCTTTGCCCAAGATTTTCGGGCGGGCAGGATAGCCCGCCTTTTTTTCGAAAGACAAGGGGAATGGAATGGAGACGAACTCAAGTCATAAAAGGGGATTCTTTAAGAACTTGCTTTTTAAAGCACCGAAAAAATCGGATGAGTATTCATCCGACATTATTGAGGAGGCTTCTCTTAAAATTCCGGTTCACCTGGCTGTCATTATGGATGGTAACGGGCGTTGGGCCAAAAATCGCCATCTTCCCAGATCTGCAGGACATCGAGCCGGTGCCGAGAACCTTAAAGTGCTTTGCCGCAATTGCGGACATTTTGGCATACGATTTTTGACGGTATATGCGTTTTCTACAGAAAACTGGTCTCGTCCGGAGAGCGAAGTGTCTGCGTTGATGGATCTTTTCGTCGAATTTTTCAATCGGTATGATCCTGAGCTCGAAAAGGAAGGCATCCGAGTGCGTTTCAGTGGGGATATTCCTTCGTTACCGCCAAGAATACGTGATGTCTGCAAGGAAGCTGAGGAACGATCAGTACATCGTAATCGGATGGATCTGATTATTGCGATGAATTATGGTGGGAGAAAAGAGATTACGGATGCCTGCCGCAAGGTTGCGTCATTGGTTTCCGGCGGAGAGGTAACCGTCGAGGATATTGATGAGGCAATGATTTCCAGAAATCTATATCTTCCGGATGTACCTGACCCGGACTTAATTATCAGACCCAGCGGCGAGCAACGCTTATCCAATTTTCTGATTTGGGAAGCAGCATACGCGGAAATGTGGTTTTCAAATACGTTATGGCCGGACTTTGGTATGGATGATCTTAAGAACGCTATCGCGGAATATACAAAGAGAGATAGGCGTTTTGGTGGACTGAATGAATCATGATACTGACTACGATCGATTTTTAGTACTTCGAGGTATGAGATGAAACAAAGAGTATTTACTGGCTTCATTTTTACGTTGATTATCTTGGCTTTTGTTGTGCCGGGCTTTTTTTCGTCATATTTTGTAGTTGCTTTGATGCTTCTGGTCTTGGGTTTTTCTCTATTCGAGATCAGGAAAGCATTTTTAGCCAAAGATCTCAAACTTTCAGATGCCGGGATAATCATTGGATCCGGTACTGCGATTCTCCCATTGGCGCTTCATTATTTTGTAGAATCGCCTTATGTTATTTTTGCACTGTTTGCGATTGTACTATTGATGGTGGCACTTACTGTTACGATTTTGGTTCCGGTGATTAAGGAGGACAGCCAGGCGGTAGTCCAAGGCGTGAGTTCGGCGGCTGTATCTATTTATCTTGCATTTCCGATTGCAAGTGCATTGGTAATGGTGCTTTCAGTTCACAAGGGATATTTCTTTTTCGTTTTAGGTTTATTCTCACCGTGGGTTTCAGATGTTTTTGCCTATTTTGTCGGCGTGCTTTTCGGAAAACACAAAATTGTTCCTCACATCAGTCCAAAGAAGACTTGGGAAGGCTGCATCGGTGGGGCAGTATTCAGCGCTTTACTGGTCAGTCTCTACTCGGTTTTTATTTTGTTACCGACACTCGATACCAAGCTGGGATTTATTCCTTATGTTATCGCTTCTGCAGCTACAGGGCTATTATTATCCGTATTTTCGCAACTGGGTGACTGGTTTGCTTCCGCATTGAAACGCTGGGTTGGCATCAAAGATTTCGGTGATATTTTACCGGGTCACGGGGGGGTATTAGATCGGTTTGACAGCGCTTTTTTTACATTGCCGATTGCTCTGATATTCTCGTTGATTTTGACATAGAGGAGAAATTCTTATGAAGAAGCTATCAATTCTTGGTTCGACCGGCTCGATCGGAACACAAACGCTTGAAATCGTGCGTCGATGCCCTGAAGACTTCTGCGTCGAATCATTGACCTGTCGAAGCAATATTGATCTGATGAAGTCACAAATCAGCATATTTCGGCCTCGTCTCGTCAGCGTGGGCTCTGCGGAAGCGGCATCTGAATTGGAAATCTATTGTCGAATGAATGATTGCCCGACCGAAATACTCTATGGCGATGCTGGTAACATTTCTTGTGCATCTCAAACGGATGCTGATATCGTTGTTGCCGCAATGGTCGGGGTTTGTGGATTGGCGCCTGTTGTTGCTGCTATTGAAAGCGGTAAGGATGTTGCTCTTGCCAATAAGGAGACATTGGTTGCAGGTGGTGCTTTTGTCATGCCTTTAGCAAAAGAAAAAGGCGTTAAACTTCTACCTGTAGACAGTGAGCATTCAGCAATTTGGCAATGTCTTTTCGGGCAACCTTCCGGTTCGCTGGATCGCATACTACTGACGGCTTCCGGTGGCCCGTTTTTTGGATATGACAAAGAATCTTTGCAGCAAGTGACGGTTACGCAAGCCTTAAATCATCCAACTTGGCAAATGGGTGGTAAAATCACGATTGATTCGTCTACAATGATGAATAAGGGACTTGAAGTGATTGAGGCTTCGTGGCTTTTTGGAATTCCGGCGGACCATATCGATGTTGTGGTTCATCGACAGAGTGTCGTCCACTCGATGATTCGCTTGCGAGACGGATCCGTTTTGGCACAAATGGGGCGGCCGGATATGATGATGCCCATCGAAGTGGCTTTGTACTATCCGGAACGCGGGCCTCGGCTTTCGAATCCTTTTGATCCTTTTGCGGATTACGCTTCCCGATTGACTTTCGAAAAATACGATCCGGAAGTCTTTGAAGCATTGCCGATGGCCTATCATGCATCTGCCGTAGGGGGGTCATTACCTGCGGTCATGAATTCTGCTAATGAAGAGGCCGTAAATGCATTCATGTCGGGACGAGTTAGTTTTACAGGACTTACCAAGCTTGTGTCATCTTGCATGACTGCGCATGAGATCGATGGCGTTTTTTCGATAAATTCTGTATCTGATGTTTTCGAAGCAGATCGTTGGGCAAGACAATTTGTACGAGATCATGTGGATTCTGCAATATAATAGACCTACCGTTCATGAGAAAGAGAGAATAACATGCCTTCTGTGAGTATCATTATCAGCATAATTATCACGTTGTTCGGACTTGGAATACTTGCTGCCGTCCACGAAATCGGCCATTTTTTGGTTGCGCGTGCTTTTGGTATTAAAGTTTATGAACTTTCAATCTTTGTGGGTCCCGCTTTGTTTTCTTGGAGAAGGAAAGAGGTAGATTACAGTATTCGCCTGATTCCTTTTGGTGCCTATGTTCGTTTTTCGGATTTTGATGAGCAAGAGCAAGAAAAAGATGATGAGAATCCAAACTCTCTCAAGAATCAACCGCGTTGGAAACGTATTATCGTTGCCTTAGCCGGACCCGCGATGAACATCGTTCTTGGCATTATGATCCTGACGATTTTGTTTTCTGCGACCGGTTTTTTAAGTATGAGGCAAGCTAAGATATTAGAAGGTACTCAGATAGGAATGACCGATGTTCAAGAAGGGGATAGAATTACAAAGATCAACGGTGCCGGCGTTTTTACTGTTTATGACTTTGACGCATCATTAGCGTTAATTCCATTTGATGAACCGATCGATTTGACTCTAAAATCATCTGATACCGGGAAAAGTTATAGCGTGACTTTGATTCCGGATGTTTATGATGTTTATATGTTGGGTATTACGAGACTTATTGACGATACTGTTGATGGCTGGCCCATTTACGCGGTTGATCCGATGCAGAACAACTCAAATCCCGTGATTAAGGTTAATGATATTCTGCTAACGGTGAATGGTGTCAGCGTGCTCGATGAATCCGTTATGAGCATCATCATGCAATCTCAAGGTCAGGCCTTAACGGTTACATACATTCGTGACGGGGTTCTCGGTGAAACTCAAATTGTACCGATGTTGGCGAAGCAGAGTAATCCCAGAGGCATTATTTTTCAAGAGGGAGAGGGTTTTGCAGAAGCTTTCGTCAATGCTGTCAAATTTCCGTTCTCTATGGTTCGTCTCGTAGGATTGACTTTTCAAGGCGCAATTTCGGGAGAGATCGAGGCATACAACATCGTGACCGGTCCGGTTGGAATAACGACGATGGTTTCAGATGTTGTGGATGCTCCTGATGTGTCGACCAGTATCAAGGCGGAGATATTATTTTTGTTACTCGGTGTCATTTCCATCGGACTTGCAATCACTAATTTGCTTCCGATTCCCGGCTTAGACGGTAATGAAATTATACTATTACTCGTAGAGCTGGTCAGAGGAAAGAAGCTTGGGAAAAAAGCCGAAATGGTCATTAATGCGATTGGTTTTGGTATTATCATCATATTAGTTTTTGCAGCTCTCCTTTCCGACATTATTCGGATGACCCGATGATGAGATGAATCTATGTCGGCACATTGCGAATCAGGCATTGATCAAGAGGTGAATATGAATCGAAAAATAACAAGAGAAATACGCGTAGGTGATATTCACATCGGAAACGGCATGCCGGTCGTCGTGCAATCGATGAACTCAACGAACACGCTCGATATAGATGGCACCCTTAGGCAGATTAGGGAACTTCATGAAGCAGGTTGTGAATTAACGCGTGTTGCCATTCCCAATATGGATGCTGCGGAAGCTCTTAATTCAATTGTCTCTGCGTCTCCGATTCCGGTCGTTGCGGATATTCATTATGATTATAGATTAGCTCTTGCTGCCATCGAGAATGGTGCGGCTAAGATCCGCATTAATCCCGGGAACATGAAAGATGACGCAGCAGTTGCCAAAGTGGCAGCCGCGGCTCGGGAGCGACATATTCCGATTCGAGTCGGTGTAAATTCTGGCTCCATTGCTCCTGCAGTGGTTGATCGTTTTGGCGGTGTGAATGCGGATTCAATGGTTTTCAGTGCAATTAACGCCATTCAATTATTAGAAAGAGAGAACTTTTCGGACATTATCGTCAGTATCAAGTCTTCAGACCCAAGGCTCATGATTGAAAGCTACCGTTTACTTTCTCAACAGATTGATTACCCGTTGCATCTTGGTGTTACAGAGGCCGGAACGGTTAAAGAAGGTGTTATTCGCTCAGCGGTAGGCATAGGAACCTTATTGGCAGAAGGAATCGGTGATACAATTCGGGTCTCATTGACCGGCGATCCTGTGGATGAGGTTTATGCAGCTTACTCGATACTCAAGTCGCTTGGTCTTCGTCAAAAGGGTGTCACCCTAATATCTTGTCCGACTTGCGGTCGTACCGCGGTCCCGTTAATTGAAGTAGCCAACGAAATCGAAAGTAGAATCAAAGGCTTACCATATAATATAAAAGTTGCCGTGATGGGTTGTGCAGTGAACGGACCGGGTGAGGCCAGGGAAGCGGATGTCGGTATCGCCGGTGGCGATGGAGAGTTTCTGCTGTTTAAGAAAGGGAAGCCGATACGTAAAATCTCAAAAGACAACGTTATTGAGGAATTAATGACAGAGATTCATCTTTCCGGAACTGAATCTCAAAACAGGGGGAAATAATACATCAATGGTCTTTTTAGATGAACTGGTTCGGTCGCTTATTGATGACGATCGAGTAATAAATGCGGCTTCAGAGTTGAATGCTCTGGTTCACCGCCTTCGTTTGAGTCATGATACCGACCGAATGGAAATCGTCTTGTTGGAGATGGACAATAACGTTCAAGATCAACAAATAGAAATCGTTGAGTCGGCCCTGCGTAAGCATCTTCGTCTTGAGGGCGTAAAATTAGTCTGCCCGTTTATTTATCGACGCATGAAAAATATCGCTCGCGATGATTCTGATAACAGGCAAAATATTCAGGTCATTCCCGACGAAGAGACTGAGATAAAGAATAATGTCGCAGCCTATGAAGAGCGTCTAAGAATGGAGACTCAGGCTATTTTGGCGGCACAAAAACAACAAGGTGATTTATCGTCAAGTACTCCGGAATCAAATCCATCAAAGCCCTCCGGACAAAAGCGCAGACCGCATACATCTCCTGAGTCCTCTTCTCCCGAAAAAGATTCTTGGGAGTACAGAGCCAGTTTGCTTAAGACAGAGAATAAACCCAAATTTGTACCCAAGAAAAAGGATGCCGCTATCCTTTGGGGTAAAATGTCAGAAGAAGTCCCGGTTGTAAAAATCGGAACCCTGGATAGTATGTCCGGAGTTGTTCGATTCGAAGGGAAGTTTGAAATAGATGAGTTTAAGCTTACGCGCTCGGGGCATAAAGTTTGCGCACAATTTTTTGCGACCGATGATACCGGAAGCATTCCTTGCATTGCGTTTCTTAATCCTCAAGATGCAGATATAGCTGCTGCTACGTTTAAGAAGGGTGCGTACGCCAGAGTTCAAGCGAATGTATATTTTGATTCTAAGTATTCTCGTGACTTGTCAGCCTCAGTTGAAGGGGTCATGCAAATTGATTCGCCCGCAAAACGACAGGATCTCAGTACGGAAAAACGAGTCGAGCTCCATGCTCATACCAAAATGAGCGACAAAGATGCGGTCATTAATATATCGGAATTAATCGAAACGGCTTCAGAAATGGGTCATCCGGCGTGTGCAATTACGGATCACGGTGTCGTTCAGGCTTTTCCCGAGGCGGCCGAGACGGTTCGGAAAATCAGAAAGAAAGCCGGATCAGAAAACTTCAAAATGCTTTTTGGTATGGAGGGGTATTTATTGGATGACGGTGACTGCGCCATCTATAATGCAGATCCTTCGGATCCTCTGCTTGAACGATTTGTGTCGATTGCTATTGAGACGGACGAAGTCTTCGGTCTCGTACGTCCGGTAATGATTGTGGCTCACAGATATCAATTGTCTGAACATGGAGAATTTGTTTATGATTCGTCTTTACGGATCGATGCAAATTCATTCAAATCCGCTATAGATTTCAAATCAAGTTGCGACAGTGACAATACTGTCGGAACTACGGATTTCGGCAAAATGATGAGGCTGCAATTGGGTGAACTATCTGAGTTTATCGGTCAGGATGTTTTAGTTGCCGATGACGTGTTTGCTGTATTAAGAGTATTGAGGCAAGAAGGCTATAATGTTGATATCGAATCTCATCTTGAGTACAGGGTCAAATTCAACATGCCCGCAGCAGATTCGAAGCAATTGTCCGATATGCCTCGATTGGCTTTTGACTATCATCCTTTACCCAAATCAGAAGATGCTGAAATGGCATTATCTAAAGCGGATGTTGTCGCGCGAGCCTCCGGTGATTTTTTTGCGGCTTTGTTGAAGCATTTCTGCGTTCACACCGCTAATGATCTCAATACTCGCGTCGGTAAGGTTCCCGATTCCGAGATGAAGATGCGAAAGCACCGAACATATCACATTATTTTCTTGGTCGAGAATAATTTGGGATTATATCACTTATATCGTTTGGTATCTGAGTCGCATCTTCGTTTTTACGGTAATCGGCCGCGAATTCCCAAATCATTACTTGAGTTCTATCGTGATGGCTTAATTATTGGAAGCGCTTGCGAGGCAGGAGAAGTATTTACAGACGTTGTCAAATGCTACCTGGAATCTTCCAAAAACCCGCAGACAACAGCGCGTTTACTTTCAAGCAACCCATCTTTCTTGAAAAAACTAAGACTTTACGATTACTTAGAAATTCAGCCCGTCTGCAATAACGAATTCTATCTTAGGGATCCTGAAAGCGGAATAAAGACGGTCGACGAGTTAAAGTCAATCAATCGTATCATCGTTTCAATCGGTGACACGCTGGAAATCCCGGTTTGTGCTACAACGGACGCTCATTTTCTCGAAAAAGAGGATGGTGAATATCGTAAATACATTCTTATGGAGATGGAATATAAGGACGCACAACAGCAGAGCGACCTCTATTTCAGAACGACCGACGAAATGTTAAGCGAGTTCTCGTATCTTGGTGAGGATAAGGCCTATGACGTCGTAATCACTCAAACTCGTGCAATCGCTGACCGTATTTCTTCGGATATCATTCCTTTTCCGAATGGTACTTACCCGCCGATTATCTCGAGTGCGGCTGAGGATATCAGACGTATTACTTGGGATAAGGCGAAGGAGTGGTACGCGTTTGAAGGGAAGATTTCGGATATCGTCGAGGCTCGTGTCAATAAAGAACTTGACTCAATTATCGGCAATGGTTTTGCGATTATGTATTACATCGCATATATGCTCGTCAAAAAGTCTAATGAAGATGGTTATATTGTCGGGTCAAGAGGTTCGGTTGGCTCAAGCTTAGTGGCTACGCTGTGTGGCATATCGGAGGTTAATCCGTTGCCGCCACACTATCTGTGCCAACAATGCCATTATTCTGAGTTTGATTTAAGCGGAGAATTTGGCTCGGGATATGATCTTCCGGAAAAAACTTGCCCGAATTGCAATAGAATGCTTACCAGAGAAGGACAAGAAATACCGTTTGAGACGTTCTTAGGTTTCTTTGGGGACAAGCAGCCGGATATTGACTTGAATTTTTCGAGCGAATATCAATCCAGGGCTCATAAATATGTAGAAGAATTATTTGGGACGAGTCATACTTTTCGTGCAGGCACGATTGGATGTTACGCGGAGAAAAACGCAATCGGCACGGTGCTGAAAGCGGCAGAGCAGATGAATCAGACGATGAACCGGGCAGAGCTTCGCAGGCGCTCATTAGGGTTAATCGGGGTCAAAAGAACGACGGGGCAGCACCCCGGCGGCATCGTTGTCGTTCCCAAGGAAATGGATGTTTACGAATTTACGCCTATTCAATTTCCCGCAAACAAGGATCAAGGGAATACGGTAACGACACATTTTGATTTTAAGGCGATGCACGATACCATATTGAAACTCGATATTCTGGGGCATTATGATCCGACCGTATTGAGGATGCTGAGCGATCTAACCGGTATTGATGTGCGTACCATACCAATACCTGATCCGAAGGTCATGGCCTTATTCACATCTACGGAAGCCCTGGGTATCACCCCCGGTTCATCAGATGCCGATTGCGGCACTTTAGGCCTGTCTGAAATGGGAACATTTATGGCAAGAGATATGATATCTGAAACCCGACCTTCGACTTTTTATGAATTAGTACAGTTAATGGGCTTGTCTCATGGCACGGATGTATGGAAAGGAAATGCTCAGGAACTGATTCGCAACCAGACTTGTACTCTGAAAAACGTCATTGGTTGCCGTGATAGCATTATGACCTATCTCATCACTTGTGGTCTTGAGAATAAAGCGGCTTTCGACATCATGGAACGTGTCAGAAAGGGAAAAGGCTTACTTCCCGAACAAGAGGCATTGATGCGCGATAAAAACGTTCCGGAATGGTATATCGATTCATGCAAAAAAATAAAGTACATGTTTCCTAAAGCTCATGCTGCGGCATATGCGATATCATCGCTCAGAATTGCTTGGTTTAAGGTCTATTATCCCGAGGAATACTATTGCGCTTTCTTCTCGATTCGCGCGGATGAATTTGATAGTGAGATGATGCTCTCTCCGCTAGATCAAATTATTAAGCAGCGAAAAGAGCTATATGACGGTTTTTCTAAGCGAAAACAAAAAGAACAGGCACAATACTATCTTCTGGAACTTGTTGAAGAAATGTATCGACGCGGGATTACATTTGATCCGATCAACATTGAGAAGTCGCATTCTCATCGCTTTCTCAAAACGCAACAGGGCAAGATATTGCCCCCGCTGAATACCGTTCCGTCTGTGAGCACTGCCATGGCCGAGTCGATTGTTAAGGCTAGAGAAGATAAGCCTTTCAAGACGCGTGATGATCTGGCAAAACGAAGTGGTATCGGCCCTTCTACGATTGAAAAAATGACATCATTCGGAATAATCGATCATTTGCCGGAGTCTGAGCAAATCGACCTCTTTTCGCTGTTCTGATACAATACTGCTTAAGGGGGAACGCTAAATGATTGCATCGGTCGTTTTGCGCGAGGCAGTGCCTGCGATAGATCGAATATTCGATTATAAGGTCCCGGACGATAAGCTGTCAGTGATTCAAGTCGGACAGTATGTTCACGTGCCTTTCGGAAGATCTAATCGAAGTGTTGTCGCACTTGTCATTAAAATTTCTGATCAAAGCGTTTTTTCTGACGAGCTCAAGTTCTTAATCGATGTTATAGATCCAATGCCCGTACTGGCTTCGGATCAGGTTGCATTACTTGAGGCGGTTCGGACGCGTTATGCATGCACGTATGGTGATGTCATTCGGCTAATGGTTCCGGCATATGTTTCAGACAAGAAAACTCCTACGAGAAATACTGCAGTATTAATAGACGAAGATAAAGCAATTGAAGCTTTAAATGAAGGAGATTTGCCGAGCCTTCCACAGATTCGTGTTTTGGAATTGTTGCTGGAATGTAAGCGATCTCCCGTTTCGGAGATTATGATTGCTTTATCGGTCTCTGTGTCGCCGATACACTCGCTTCGCGACAGAGGATTGATTGAAATTGTTCGAGATAGGAATTCTGCGAGTGAATTGATTGACGAATCATCATCTTCGGATGAGAAAATCACGGCACTTGTCGAGCCGGATGAGGATAACGAAGAACCTCATGTTCCCGCGGCTGCCCAGGCGTTAGCAATCAAAGAGATAATCGGCACCGATATCAATCCGCTTGTTTGTGATACAAAGCCGGAAGATATTAATAGTGAGCCCAACGAATTATTTACACATAAGAATAAGTATTCTGAGTTTTTGCTATACGGCGTAACCGGAAGCGGCAAAACCGAGGTTTATTTACATTGTGCGGCGGAAGTGTTGAAAAAAGGCGGAAGTGTCTTGTTTTTAGTTCCGGAAATAGCGCTCACTCCACAGATGATTCGGTGGGTGTCGGCAAGGTTTTCCGATGTTCCGGCAGTGATTCACAGTCGACTGACGCCCAAACAAAGATTTGAGCAGTGGGACAGCATTCGCAGGGGAAAGACTCGCATAGTTATCGGTGCGCGATCGGCAGTATTTGCGCCGATGAAAGATCTTCAGCTGATCATTGTTGATGAAGAGCATGATACCTCATATAAATCCGAGACACACCCGAGATATCATGCGCGTGATGTCGCAAGAATGCGGGCGAAACTGCTTTGTGCCCGATTGGTTTTAGGATCAGCAACTCCTGCGGTGGAGACTTTTTATTCAGCAGTTAAGGGTTACACCAAGCTATTATTACTCAGAGAACGGGTTAATCAGGCTCGTCTGCCTAAGGTCAACATTGTGGACATGCGACAAGAACTGAGAAGAGGAAATCGATCGGTTATTTCGGAACCTTTGATGGCGGCGATGAGAGAAGAAATATCTCGTGGTCGACAGGTGATACTGTTTTTGAATAAACGTGGGTATTCGAGCTTCATTTTGTGCCGCTCTTGTGGCGAGAGCATTATGTGCCCCCACTGTTCGGTTTCAATGACGGTCCACTCTACGCCAGGTCGAAAACCCTTTCTGATTTGCCACTATTGTATGCAAACAATGAAAATTCCGGAATTATGTCCGCAATGTCAAAGTCCGATGCAAGCGAAAATGGGGATGGGTACTCAGCAACTTGAGCAAGCTGTTGCCAAGGCATTTCCGGAAGAAAAAGTACTCAGAATGGATCAAGATACTACGGCACTCAAAGACGCGCATTCAAAATTGCTCGATACTTTCAGAAGACATGAGGCAAGTATTTTGATCGGAACCCAGATGATTGCGAAAGGACACGATTTTCCGGATGTTACGGTAGTGGGAATTATCAGTGCGGATATGCTGGTTCGTGCTTCGGATTTTAAGGCCGGTGAAAGGGCCTTTCAGTTGATTACGCAATCATCCGGACGTGCCGGCCGCGGTGAAGTAGCAGGACGGGTTTTCATACAGACATACCAGCCTGAAGACGATTTGATTATTTGTGCTGCGTCTCAGAATTACGAAGCGTTTTTCAAAAATGAGATTGAATTCAGAAGGCGTATGCATTACCCGCCGTTTTTGGCAATGGGGACAATGATTGTGTCCTCCGAAAATGAAGAGCAAGGATTTTCTAAAACCAAGGAAATCAAGAGTTTCGTAGAGCAACTGGTTGAATCCCAACGCGTCGAATTGAGTGTTGATGTATTCGGACCGGGGCCGGCTCCTATTTATCGTGTGAGAGATCGATATCGTTTTTGCTTGAACATAAAAGCCAAAAACAAAAGTACTTTAGCGCAGATTTTTCGTGCAGTAGCTGAGCAATATTCAGACTCAGGACTTAAAATAACTATGGATATTGATCCCATATGGTAAAATAGAACCAAAGAAAGAGGTATTAATATGGCACTGCGAAATATTTGCGTCATTGGCGATGAAGTTTTACGAAAAAAGGCCAGAGAAGTGACGGTTTTTGATGATCGTCTCTCTGAGTTGATTGATGATATGATTGAGACCATGTCCTTCGAAAATCGTGGTATTGGCTTGGCTGCTCCTCAGGTAGGAATCTTGAGGCGTGTTTTTGTTGTTGATGTTGGTGACGAACATGGTCTATTAGAGTTTGTGAACCCGGAAATTGTGAGTTCGGAGGGAAAAGTCATGAGCTCAGAGGGTTGTTTATCTGTGCCTGAGCGTGGCGGTACCGTGGAACGTCCTGAAAAACTAATCATCAAGGCACAGAACCGTAAGGGTGAGAGTTTCGAACTAGAAGCCGAGGGATTATTAGCAATATGTATTTGCCATGAATATGACCATCTGGAAGGTGTACTCTTTGTCGATAAACTGGTGGAGGTCGAAGAGACAACTTGAATACGCGAATTATCTTTATGGGAACGCCCGCTTTTGCTGCTCGCGTGCTGGAAGGCTTATGTCGTTCCGGCTACAACGTTGTCGCTTGTTTCGCGCAGCCGGATAAGCCTGCGGGACGGAAGCTTCATCTGGTTGAGCCTGCCGTCAAGCAATCTGCTCAATCTCTGGGCATTCCGGTATATCAACCGGCTTCGATTCGCGGGCAGGAAGCCGAAGAATTAATGACTTCATTAGCGCCGGATTTGATTGTCACCGCAGCTTATGGCAAGATACTTCCCGCTAACATCCTGAAAGTTCCCCAATTCGGTTGCCTTAATGTTCACGGGTCGTTACTTCCTCAATATCGTGGTGCGGCTCCGGTCCAATGGGCTATTTATAACGGCGAAGAAAAAACCGGTGTGACGATCATGCGAATGGATGAAGGTATGGATACAGGAGATATTGTAGCTGTTGCTGAAATGCCCATCAGTCTTGATACTAACGCCGCTATGCTTATGGATGAACTATCTGTTCTAGGTACAGAACTTCTCCTTAATACGTTGCCTGATTATTTGGAAGGCAAGATCGTGCCTGTCCCTCAGAATCACTCGCTTGCAACTTATGCTCCTCCAATAACCAAAGAACAGGGCCGCATTGATTGGTCTTTAACTTCGATGCAGATACATAATCAAATTCGTGCATTTAGTATATGGCCCGCAGCATATACAACATATAAGGGACGCATGCTAAAGGTTCACTGTTCTTACGTGGAGTCTGATCAATGCAAGATATTATGTGATTACCGGAGTCATGTTGCTGATCCAAAACCCGGGACTATTCTGTGTGCGCATAAAGATGTTCTCGCAGTTGCTTGCGGACAGGGTGTTCTGTGTCTATCCTGCATCCAGCCGGAATCCTGCCGGCGAATGTTCTCTGAAGAATGCGCACATAATTACACCGTGTCGGAAGTTTTTGGTGAAGAGTAATGACTGCTGATTCACTGAGTGTTCGCCGGATATGTTTTCGGCTTTTATACGATGTATATTACCGCGATTCCTATTCCAATCTGGTTCTGGCTTCATTTCTTGAACAACACAGAGAAGTATCGAGTCAAGATAAGGCTTTTCTCGGCGCAATGTTCTATGGTGTTTTGACATACACCGTGACGTTGGACTATTACATTGACAAGGGATTGACGGATAAGAATAAGGACTTGGATGCTAAATGTCGGGTTATACTTCGAATGGGCGTCTGGCAATTATTGTTTTCTCATTCAGTTCCGGAATTCGCTGCCGTTAACACGTCTGTTGAAATAGCCAAAAAAGAAATCAATCCCGGGGCGGTTCGTCTCGTAAATGGGTTATTACGATCCCTCGCTTCACGACGAGAGGCCATCCTTTCCGATTACGAAAAAAGTCCTTTTTATGTCAGATATGCACTCAACAAAGAGGTCAGCGGGCTATTTATCAAATGGTTCGGCAAACAGCGTGCGCAAGAAATAGCCCAAGCGTATTTCGAAAAGCGACCGATTTCGGTGAGAGCTAACGCACTCAGGATTAAGCCGAATACCTTGATTGATTATTTGAAGGAAGAACAAGTTGAAGCTGAACCCGGCTATTTCGCCCCGGATTCAATCAGAATTTCTCTCGGTGAAAATGCGCTGCGGGATCTTAAAGCATACGAAAACGGATACTTCGTGGTACAAGATGAAGCGCCGATGATGGCAGCCGTTATAGCAGAACCAAAGCCTATGCATCAGATACTTGATCTGTGCGCCGCGCCCGGTGGAAAGACAACATATTTAGCTGAATTGAGTGGTGACCGGGCATCAATCGCTGCAGTGGATCTCAACGTATCCAGAACGAAGCTTATCGATGAGAATCTCGAACGTCTGGGCATTAAGAATGTGACAACATATTCTTCGGACGTTTTGAAACTGATTGAATATCGACCGGAATGGGCATTGCACTATGATGTAGTTTTGATTGATGTTCCTTGCAGCGGTTTGGGATTGTTGGGTAAGAAACCGGATATTCGACTTCGGGCGAACTACGAAAGTATTATGTCGTTATTGCCTTTACAACGGGAGATGATATTAAAAGCATCGGAGTTTGTGAAACCGGGGGGGACGCTGATATACTGCACATGCACCATCAATCCTCTTGAAAACCAGGAAGTCGTGGCATACTTTCTCGAAAAAACGGATGGCAGTTTTTGTTCGACGGATTTAGGAGACATTTTGCCGGATCAGCTTATTCAAGGCGATGAAAATAGATCAGAAGACGCAAGAAACGGCATGATTACTTTCTATCCCGATAAAGATCTGTGCGATGGATTTTTCATTGCGAAAATGAGGCGAATAATATGAGCAACAAACGATTTATCATGGATAATGATATTAATGATTTGAGACTATGGGTTCTGCAACGAGGCTTTCCTTCATTCCGAGCCAAGCAAGTTTTCGATTGGTTTGGCAAAGGGATTGTTGACCCTGAGAGAATGACGAATCTTCCGCAAAACATTCGTGAAGCGTTACGGGATGATTTTATTACCGATAGCTTCAGAGTCATCGACGAAAAGACTTCTCAAAAAGACGGGACGAAAAAATGGCTGTTCGAATTGCATGACGGCCATCGAATCGAAACCGTTCTGATGCGCTATTCAACGGGTCTTTCGGTTTGTATTTCTTCTCAGGCCGGGTGCAAAATGAGTTGTAGTTTTTGTGCGTCTGCCAAAGCCGGATTTGGCAGAGATCTTTCCTGTGGAGAACTGTTGGCACAAGTGGCTATACCGGCAATGCTTGTAAATGAGCGAATCTCTCGCGTCGTTATCATGGGTATAGGGGAGCCGTTCGACAATTTTGAACAATTAAAACTATTTTTCAAAAGGATAAATGATGAGAATGGTCTGAATCTTGGTGCTCGACACATCACGGTTTCAACTTGCGGACTGATTCCTCAGATGATAGAATTCATGTGTATTGGTATGCAAGTTAATCTATCGGTGTCATTGCATGCGCCCAATGATACATTGCGTCGACAATTGATGCCTATTGCACAGAGGTATCCTCTTAAAGAACTCATTGATGCCTGCCGACAATATGTAGATAAGACAGGAAGAAGAATTACTTTTGAGTATGCTTTATTGTCAGGGGTGAATGATTCGGACGAACAAGCCCGGGAACTGGCCGTACTGCTTCGCGGGATTCATTGTCACATCAACTTGATAGCGGCTAATGAGTTTCCCGGCGGTCTATACAAGAAGAGCTCAAAGGATAGAGTCAAGTCATTTATGTCAGTTTTAGAAAAGAACAAAATGACCGTCACACTCAGACGTGAGATGGGTTCAGATATTATGGCAGCCTGCGGCCAACTTCGCAGGGGTATGCAGGAGACAATATGAGATTTGCCAGTGCGACGGACAAAGGTAAGGTTCGTCAGAATAACGAAGATTTTCATGCTATTCTCAGCGTCGGCGACAGTACGGTGTTTGTCGTTGCGGATGGTATGGGTGGTCACGCAGTTGGCGAAATTGCCAGTCGAACCGCGGTAGAATTTGCGCTTTCAACGCTTCCGAGAGAATTGGAACATGACATGTCTGTTTCTCAGATTGAGAATGTATTGTGCGAGACGATAGAAAAGGCTAATGTTCGCGTTTATCTTCAGTCGCTCGACAATAAGGAATATCGCGGCATGGGTACAACACTCACTCTGGCTGTGCTTAAGGATTGGCGATTATATATCTCTCACATCGGCGATTGTCGAGTATATCTCATGCATGGTTCAGGTTTAGAGCGACTGACCGTAGACCACACGCTGGTTCAGGAATTAGTAGATCGCGGCTCAATTTCTGAGAAAGAAGCACAGAATCATCCCAAACGGCATGTGCTTGTACGTTCGTTGGGCGTCAATGAATACATGGAGCCGGACACTTACTCTTTTGATGTTTCAGAAGGGGACCTGATTCTGATGTGCACTGATGGCCTTTACGGGTACGTAGATGAATTAGGTATTCGCAAAATTATGAAAAAACACAAAGATTTGAGTGCGTGTGCTAAGCAGTTGGTCGATGCGGCAAATGATGCCGGCGGCGGCGATAATATTACAGTTATTCTGGTGGATTGCACACCGGATGAAGCCAAGGAGTCTTTATGAGTGTAAATAGCAACGGCCCTGAGGGAATGGTTCTTGGTGGACGATATCGCATTGTTCGCTTAGTTGGCAGCGGCGGAATGGCCAATGTATATCTCGCGACGGATTTATCTTCCGGATCACGCGTAGCAATCAAGATTTTGAAGGCTGAGTATTCTTCTGACACGGAATTCATCAAGAGATTTGACACGGAAGCTAAGGCGTCGGCCTCATTATCTCATTCCAATATTGTTAAAGTATTAGGTATTGGTCAAGAGGGCGGCTTCCGATATATGGTTCAGGAATTTGTTGAAGGTATTACCGTCAAGGACCTGATCAATCAGAATGGTCATTTAGACTGGAAAATTGCGGTACCGATAGCCATTCAGGTTGGATTGGCACTAGATCATGCGCACCAGAACGGTATTGTTCACAGAGACATCAAGCCTCATAACATAATGATTTCTAAGGACCGCATTGCAAAAGTTGCGGATTTTGGCATTGCAAGAGCCGCTACCAGCAATACCATCACATTGACATCCGGTGGTGCACTTGGTTCCGTGCACTATTTTTCGCCCGAACAGGCCAGAGGTGCTTTGGTTGGACCTGCATCTGATATTTATTCATTAGGCGTAATGCTTTTTGAGATGCTGACCGGAAGTTTGCCTTTCGACGGGGATACACCCGTTGCAATTGCGGTCAAACATCTTCAAGAGCCGGTTCCTTTTGCATCTGCTTATGTACCCGGCATTCCGGCCGGATTGGATGCCATTATTCAAAAGAGCATGCAAAAATCGCCGGAATATCGGTATTCTTCTGTTCGTGATTTTGTTGCTGAGCTGGATGCGTTAATGGTTGACCCATCCGGTGCATACGGTGTGGTCAGTCATAAAAGATCGGAGGAGCCTTCGGCACCGGTTTCTTCCATTCGTCAAGAACCCAGTTATGGCAAAATCAGAGATATCGAGCGTTCTATTGACCGAAGAAGAGCATCAAGAGTCAAAGACGTGGTTCTTGTCGTTCTTTTAGTAGCGGTTATCATCGGCATATTGATTGGTGTTGTTGCATTAATTATGAAGACTATTGCAGACAGTATAGACATGCCGGAAAACAGTACATTTGTCGTTGGTAATTACACCGGAAGAACGATAACGGAAGTGCTGAGAGAGTTTGAATCGCAGTCTTTCGAGCAATATGAAGTTGAATATGTAAAGCGTTCGGGTTTTGCAGAGAATGTCATCTTTGATCAGAATTTGGTTGCCGGCACTGAGATCAAGAAGACGAGTAAAATGACTTCGCTCATACTCAAAGTCAGTGTTCCCGAAGACATGATCATCATCGAAGAATATAGAGAAATGGATCTTGAACAGGCAGTGACGTTGCTTAAGGCGAAAGGATTCATAGTATCTACTCGTCCCGAAGTAACGGACAGCTATCCTCAAGGTCAGGTTATTCGAACGGAGCCTGCAGCAGGTACGGCGGTCGTACCGGGATCTCCCGTGGTTCTGGTCTACAGCAAAGAGACAGAGACGGTCGAGGTGCCTCAGTTGACTAATCTTACCATGGAGACGGCCGAAAAACTTATCAGTGACCAAACACTTTTGATTGGTCAAATCGAATATACAGAAGCGGCTATGTTGCTTGGAAAGAACGAGCAGTATGTATTGTTAAGTGATCCGGTTGCCGGTACACCGGTAGCAAGAAGATCTTCAATTAAGCTATATGTCGGTACGGTGGAGGATGCTCAACGTGGCGGTACGCCGACGCCGACACCGACCCCTGCGCCATATGCACTCAATGTTGTTACCGATGGCGGCGGAACAGTAGAAGGTACCGGTATATATCTGGAGGGCCTTGATGTTACTGTGCGTGCATTTCCTGCGGCTGGTTTCGAATTTAAATACTGGGTGAATTCTACTAATGTAGTCGTTAGCACGAATTCGGAATTTGTGTACAAGATGCCAAATCAGGATGAGACACTTAAAGCGGTGTTTGCGCCTTTGCCCACACCGACGCCTTCACCAACGCCTCCACCGACGCCTTCACCGACGCCTCCGCCGACGCCTACGCCGACGCCTTCACCGACGCCT
>JAAYBI010000111.1 GCA_012718915.1 Clostridiaceae bacterium | reverse complement strand
TTAATGCGGAAGTCTACTATATGCAATTATGGACTCTTCAGGAAATTCTTGGAAGAAAATGAACTAAGATTATAACTATTATTTTGGCGTATGTCGACGTAGATGAACACTTCAGAGGTTGAGTTAGGGGGAAGATCGTTATGTTTGAAGGCGAGATCATCGACAAGATTCAATATGCAATTAATGAAAGCAAGGACATTCAAAAAAAGGCACAGAGAAAAAATAGTTTTCAGGGCAGCGAAGTTTCGGTCAGTATTACTTCGGGGGATCACTTTGCACTGGCGCTGAATATGTTGTTTGTAAACATGAAGGGCATGGATATTTTACTGGTTATCTTTTGCCTCTTTGCATTGATTTTTTGGGGCTCCGGGCTTCCGGTATATGCTCTGGTTTTCTTAGGCATGGCCGTCTTTTGTATCTTGTACATGCTATTTCTTGCGTATGCAAAAAGTGCTGCTCATGTTGCCGGATCGAAGGCCGGATTCGGTTTTTCGCAATACGGACTATTTGTAAAAGATAAAAGCGGCTACATGTGTGTCGACTGGAAAAATCTTCGAGCAAGAAATGCGCGGCGACACATCTTTTTCTATTATTCCACCTTTGGAGCTTTGATAATCCCGAAACGCGATTTGAGCGGTGCCCAACTGGAAACGATCAATAGCTTTATCAATAACTTTGAACTGGAGAAAAAAACTTCAAAACGAAAAAATTAAATCATTCAATGATAACCTTGTCATCAAGCGATAAAGAGGTTCTCAAAGTCGGTCATAGATGAGAGCTCGGAATTATTGGCAATAATGTTGTTCATTCCCCCGCTGCCGGAAGAAAAAAGTTTTGACATCTTGGAGCAAATTTTTACCCTAACGTGAACAATCGATGCGATTACTGAAAACGTTGCTCGGATCTGATTGTTTGCCAAGGCGCCACTTGTTAATATCAAATTGATTAATGGGCCGTTGCGCGGCACTATGAGTGTCACATTTCTTGTTTTTTAATTCACAATAGACCAACCACTCAGTAAGTGAAGTTGACGTATCATCGGGGGGGTGTGTGTGAATTGGTTGAATTATGGATCGGGTTTGGAATACTTATTTTGTATTTTCTGATCTGTGCAACCGGCGCAATGATTCTCAGGCGAATTGTTACCATTCCAAAAGAGATATTCAGAAAAACGCTTCATACGATTCTCTTGGGATCGATATTTATTTTTGCGTATGCATTTCACTCTTGGTGGATTTCGGCTATAGCATCTATTGCATTCGTGATGGTGGTCTATCCCGTTTTGAGTATCGCAGAGCGCTTCAAAGGCTATTCAGAGTTACTGACAGAGAGAAAATGCGGTGAGATCAAACGAAGTCTGGTCGTGGTATTTGTCATGTTTTCGACATTGATTGTCGTCTGCTGGGGCGTATTGGATCAGAAGTATCTTGTCATAGCAGCGGTAATGGCATGGGGATTAGGCGATGCAGCGGCGGCGCTGGTGGGAAAAAAGTATGGACGTCATATTTTCGAGGGTAAGCAAATTGAAGGAAAGAAAAGTCTCGAAGGCACTCTGGCGATGTTTGCCGTATCTTTTGCTTCTGTTCTGCTTGTGCTGATTCTTATCAGTCCGATACAATGGAAATACTTTATTCCGCTTTCAATTGTCACGGCGGCGGTCAGTGCAATGGCTGAACTTTTCACAAAAGACGGAATGGATACGATCACATGTCCGTTTTCGGCGGCATTCGCGATGATTGTTTTACTTCAAATCGGAGGTCTCTTATTGTGAGGAACCGGTCCGCTGAACGGACACTTCTGGCCTCGGTATTGCTGAGCGCTCCCGGACCCATTGTCGTCGGCCTGGGATTTTTCTTTGGGCGATCATCAACGCAACTGGCCGATTTTATTCGTCGCTCGGGAGAGCTCGTTGCTATTATAGTGTCGTGGCTGGTCTATAACTACTCTCATTCAAAATCGGATATCAACATTACCACTAAAGATAATCTCGAGCGTACTGCAAGTATTTGTGTGGGTATAGCCATGTGTATTTCGGGAGCGGCCATGGTTTTTGTTGCCCTTTTTTCGCCGCAGGACGAGCGAGGAAGTGTTATACCCGGCTTGGTCATTGCCATTCTGGGCATGATTACAAACTGCATATTTTGGTTAAGGTATAGACTTCTCAATCGTCAAAAATCGAATGTCATTCTGTCGGTTCAAAGTAAATTGTATTTTGCAAAAGCCGTAGTCGACACCTGTGTTTCAGCGGCCCTGGCGTACATCACGATTCTGCCGAATTCGACAGCATCACGATATGTCGATTCGTTAGGAGCCATAATCGTAGCAGTCTATCTGATCGGAAACGGTTGGGTTACGATTCAAAACACCTTGAAATCAAAGCAGTTACCGGAAGATTGATATGCCTTCCATGTGCAGTTGCTAAATCTTCATCAGTAGAATAGAATAACGCCTGAGTATTACACAAAGCTGAGGAAGATGGATTTGGAAAAAGAGAATTTCGGCGAAAAACGAAAACTTGATGGCTCCGGAGATTGGGATCATCTGATTAATATGCCGCAGGCGCGTATGGTCGAGTTCGACCCGGAAGTCAGGAGACTGACTGAGGAAGATAAGGCCATACTGGCGGACATCATTTCCGGCAGCAAGAAATACAAGGCACAGAGCATTATAGTGGGCGTATTGCTGAGTTTTTTGGTGCTGCTGTTGTCGTTTATAGGTTTTATATTTTCGGTTGCCGGCGAATGGATTACAGAAGATACCGTGGCCGTGGTATCTATAATAATCATTATCATTTGGTGCATGGCGACTTATTTTGCGTTTCGATTGACTTCTCGAAGATATAAAATATGGATTCGCAAACTGGAATATAAGCAAGTCGTGATGTTTATTTCTACAGAGATTGATTTGTCACCGGTTGCGCCGGGTGTCCCTAATCCGTCCAAGGAGATACACGTCTGGGAATACATATCAGGCGTTCCCGAGAAGAGAACCTACAACGTGCATAACAACACGTATTTACAGAAGAATACCAAAGAAGGAGATCTGATATACATGTACTCGAATAAATTGGATGGAGGGAAATATTCCTCGGGATTTTTCGTGTCGAAATAGTTCTGTGCTAATAGTTTTATATAATTGCAGGATAAGAGAGGCAACCGTATGCTGACGTTGAACATAATTCATGGACAATTTGCTGTATGTCAGTTGAAGTCATGGCCGACACCGACGCTCAAGGAAGAATTCTTCTTCGTATCCAAGACGGACCGTGAAATATCGGTAGTTTGTGAGGTCGACCACATGCCGGCGGATGTAATTTCGTGTGATAAGCCCTGGCGCGCAATGCGAGTTGAGGGTGTCCTGGATTTTTCTTTGGTCGGAGTTCTTGCTGGCATCGCGAACACGCTTGCGGTAGAAGGGATCAGTATCTTTGCAATTTCGACTTATGACACGGATTACATTTTGGTGAAAAGTGATAGTCTGGACTCTTCAGTTATCGCGCTACGTTCTGCGGGATACGAGGTTATAGTCATAGACTGACCACGATGTAATTATTATCAAAGAGATACGCCGTCTTGCTCTTGCAGAGCGAGACGGCGTATCTTGTATGGGGTAGGAGGTTTACGATGAAAACTTTATTATTCCTTGACGCCTCCGATGGTTAGACCCGTTACAAAGTATCTCTGTAAGAACGGGTACAGAATGACAATCGGCATGGAAGTTACAATTGTAGCAGCCGCGCGTATAGATACGGGCGTGATAGCAACTGCTTGATTGCCTGAACCATAAGCGCTTCCGGATTGGGTCTGGCTGGAAACGGATGATAGTAACTTCATGAGTTCGTATTGAAGTGTTGTTAAGTCGCTGTTGGATCGGTTGTAGATCATATTGTCAAACCAGGAGCACCAATGCCAAACAGCGATAAATAGAGCGATTGTGGCAAATACCGGTTTACAGATCGGACAATATATTCTCCAGAAAATGGTCAAATGATCAGCACCGTCGATCTGAGCGGATTCTCTTAAACTGCTCGGCAAAGAGCTCATATATGTACGAAGAACCAGCAAGTTGAAAGCGGCGATCATTCCCGGGATAATGTAGACAAAAAAGCTATTCGTAAGATTCAAATTTTTGAATAACAAGAATGTTGGAATCAATCCGGCGTTCACGTACATCGTGAGAACATAAAACATGGACACCGGTTTTCTGAAAACAAATTCTTTTACGCTGAGTACGTAGGCGAGAAGCGCGGTTAATCCAAGATGCAAAGTCGCAGCTATGGCCGTCCTGAGCACTGAATTTCGAGCACCAATAGCGAGGTTATTCATACCCAGAACAGTCGTGTAGTTCTTCATAGATAATTTGCGTGGAATAAGATGAATACCGCCGCGCAATGCATCAAGACCGTCATTAAATGATACCGCCAAGGTATTCAAAATCGGATAAAGAGTGACGACCACCATCAAGGAGAGAATCAATGTGTTGACGATTATGAATATGAGATCGCCTAACAGAATCTTCTTGCGACGCCTTTTTTTCGTGTGATGATTCTCTGAATCTACTCGTGCTGCAAGATCGGTCTTGGGTTCGAGGTCCAAGTTGTTTTGTGACATAAATGTTCCCTCCTCTCTTAAAATAGTCGCTCTTCACCGGCTGATTTGGCCGTGAAATTCGCGAGAAAGATAAGTATAATACTGACGACACTCTTGAATATACCGGCCGCAGTACCGATGGAGAAGTTCGCTTGGCTAATTCCCCATTTCAACACATAGATATCGACGGTCTCAGAGACGCTGCGAATGAGGTCGTTTCCTAGTAAATATTGAATTTCTAAACCAACATTCAGAACGTTTCCGAGATTCATGAGCAACAAGATAAAAATGGTAGACTTGATACCGGGTAACGTGACATGCCACATTTTTTTGAATCGTCCGGCGCCGTCAAGAGAGGCCGCCTCATACATTTCAGGATTGATGGCGGTAATGGCAGCGAGGTAAATAATGCTGTTCCAACCGGTCTCTTTCCAAACGTTTGCAAATCCGACGATCCACCAGAAGTAGTCTTTGTTAGCAAAGAAGTTGACCGGCTTATCAAATATGCCTATCCCGACTAGAATCTCGTTGACAACGCCGGTCTGCATCGCCAGCATATCGCGCACGATACCGGTAACAATGATCCAGGACAGGAAGTGAGGCAAATATGATACGGTCTGAACAAATTTCTTGGGAGCCCTAAGGCGGACTTCATTAAGCAGCAGAGCGAACCCAATTGCAAAAATAAAACTTAACACCAGGTTGATAATACCCATCGCCAGAGTATTTCTTATGACTTGAAGAAATACCTTGTCTTTAAATATCTGTCTAAAGTATTTCAAACCTACAAATTCTGAACCGGCCAGACCCAATTGTGGCTTATAGTTTTGGAAAGCCATCAGCCAACCGCCGAGCGGAAGGTAATAAAAGAGGATCCCGTAAAGAATAAACGGAATAGTGATATATATTAATTCGCGCTGTCTAAAGAGCGTTTTGCGTGTGATTAAGACCTTTGGCTCATCATCTTCACGCCCTAAGCGACGTTTTCTTCTACCGTTATCTTCTGTTGCAGTAGCTTGCAAAGAGGCACTTTTAGCAGATGCCGGTCGATACGCCGCAACTCCGAGTCTATCAATAGCGGCCGCACTCTTAACCGCGGCTGTTTTGGTTTTTTTCTCTTCGTTCGGGATTATGTCATTATCATTGTCTGACACTGCCGCGTCACATCCTTTCGTAAGAAGAGGGTGGCCGTTGTAGTATACACTCAGCCACCCTCTCACTCGAATCAAAATACTTGATGGCACCGATTACTTCGGATGTCATCCGAATCGGTCAGAATTAATTACCTTCGGCAACAGCAATTCTTCTGTTAACTTCGGCTTGCATATCTGCCAGGAATACGTCAATGTCGCAACGTTCTGCATAAACGTCCATGTACTCTTCCCAAGCTGCTTCGAAATCATCAGCGATAACAACTTTCGGTAAGTACTCATGCTTGACTTCACCCATTGTGACCCATACGAGACCTGCTTCGGTCTCTGTGGTCAAGTCGTTGGAGTAAGACCACATCGGGAACCAAGGCGCATTCTCTTTAGGCTCATTAAGCATTTGAACATAGGTCTGAGCACCGTAAGCTGCGAGACATTCCTTGACTTCGTCAGACAGATCTTCAAAGAATTCAGCAGGTTGGTTACCCGGATTGTATGCATTGAGGTTGTCTTGGCTCATGCCCTGTAATTGTGGCAAGTAAGAATATGGGCAGAGGTTGTCGGCTTTGTAGTTGGCGTCTACAGCGTTTGCACGCATTTCAGGTGTTCTGTAGAAAAGGCCGTCATCTCCGACTTTGTAATCGACATCCTTAAGACCCCAGAAGCGGATGGTCATAGCTTCAACAGAAAGCATGTCGTTGACAAACTTCAAAGCGCCATCGATATCTTTACAGCTGGTGGTGATAGAGAATCCACCGGATACGTCAAGAGCCGGCAAGTTGTTATACTGCTCTTCAATGCCTTCATTTGCAACGATTCCGAGAGGCACATAAGTGCAATCATCGAGTCCGGCTGCCTTAATAGCATCTACTGCGGTATAACCAAAATTCCAGAACTGGTCAACAAATCCGAGGACGCGACCTGTAGAGATTTTAGAAATGTATTCATCATAAGACTGAGTAAAGCTTTCAGGATCAATGATACCATTCTTGTATTCTTCATTCAGCTTAGCGAAATACTGCTTGGCGATCGGAATCGTGTTGTAGTCAACAACAGTTGCAGTGTCCGGCTCAACGATAACGGAACCGTCATTCGGATAACCTGCAAGGAAGAAAGGAGGGTTCTCTAAGCAGTAATATCTCCAGTCCTCAGAAAGGATAGTGAAAGGAATAATGCTTGAACCGTCGACATGTGTCGGGTTGGCAGCGGTGTAGTCCGTAAGCAATTTAAAATAATCGTCCATGGTTACAACTTCAGGATATCCTGCCCACTTCAATACGCGGGTCTGAATCCACCAAGCTTCACCGTTGATTTGAGTACTTGTGTCCGTCCCGTAAATGATACCGAACTGCGGAATAGCATAAATGTGTCCGTCTTCTTTACGGCACATATTCCACTCTTCTTCGGACAAATAGTTCTTAATGTTCGGGTACTTATCCCAATACTTGTCGATCGGAATCAAAGCACCGGCGTCAACCATCATCTGGTATCCGTCTGAAGCTTCGATCATATCCGGATACTCGCCTGAAGCAACCATAACGCCGATAGCCTCTTCAGCGGTTTGGCCGGTCAACCAGGTCTCCTTGATCTTGGCACCATAGAGTTCTGTGAGCTTAGCTTGAGCTTTGTTGCCCTCGTTCAACTCGGTACCGGGCATGGCGATGAACATGTCGAAGGTCTTGACTTTGGCTTCCTTCTTACATCCGGCCATTCCGCCGAGTAACAACGTACCGGTCAACATGGTCGCCAAAAGTCGGGTGATTGTTTTCTTCATCTTGTGATAACCCCTTTCTTTTTCCCCCCCTCGGCCCCGATTGACGCAAACAACATCTCCAAGAGATGTTATTCTGAGTGTCTCGGGACAGATCAGGCACATTTACTGGAGCACTCTTCGTGCTACTGTATTCATTCTAATGGCGAAAAAGAATACAACAACCATACAAATTTATGATAATATCCCCACAAAATAAGAAAAAATCTTAAAAAATTAGACAATTTGACGAATTATTTCCTCTCAGAGGACTGCGACGCAAAACGCTTTCGATATTGTGTCGGTGTGTGTCCCATCGCAGAGACAAACTTCAATATGAAATAGTCAAGACTTTGATAGCCGACGGCCTCGGATATCTCATATACACGCTTGTCTGTACTCAGCAACAGATTGGCGGCTACGTTAATACGCTCGGAGTTAAGATAATCCTTAAAAGAGGATCCGAACTGCTTTTTGAATAGCTGCCCAAGGTAGGCACTGTTGATGAAATATTTTTCGCTCAGCGACTTCAGACTGATATTTTGCATATAGCACTCTTTGACTTCTTGTTCGATTTTTGCGATGACATTTCCGGAAGTCGGCGAATTAAGCTGTGTAAGATAATCCGTGTATTGGAGACAAAAACTGAGAAAATGGCTTTCACTTCCTCTTGTAACTCCTCGGTCAAATGCGTTATCGATTATATAGTTGACGACTTCATCTTGATTGATGTGGGGCTCTCTGGAGGCTGCCAGTTGAAGCAGACTGAACATAACGTAGTTCATGTTGAGTTTTATGGATTTGTAATCCATGTTGGCGTCGCTCATCATGCGATAGAGTTTGGCGACATTTTTTTCTACGGATGATTTCTCGGCGCGCTCGATGGAAGTAATAAGTTCATCCATACAACGCTTTTGCTCGAGACAACTGATATCTTCACATTCTCTTGCAGGCTTCGTTTTTGGAAACAAAGAAGAGGTCGATGCGGTGTCGGAGAAGTTATGCATAAGTTTTGCGATTGAGGCAGATTGAAACGAATCCGAGAGTTTTTCCAGACAAGAGACCTCGCATCCCGCCTGTAGGGTAATGCCGAAATCAACGAAGGAGGACTTATCGGTCAGCCATTCTAAATACTCAGCCTCGCTCATCTGCTGCTTTTCTGCCAGGTGCGCCGAGTAAATAAATCCGACGTCATAGCAATCAGCATATTTGTTGACATCGAATATAATATGGTGACTGTGCTCGCCCAGTGTGCGACGTAAATGATCATACAGACGTCGTTGCATAGACCTTTTAGACTGCTCGTCGGTTTGTCGTACGCGATCATCGCTCATGTCGATTTCGATGTTGATGTAACGAATACGGTCGCTCAGATCGAGGAGCTTACTGACATAGTCCAGATTAATTGCATCGAATTTGCCGGAAATGACTGATGCGAGATGTCGCTCAAGCATGGCTCGGTCACGCATTTTTTCCTGATCTTCAGCCACACGTATCTTTTCGCATTCGACAGACACTTTTCGAAGTAAGCCGACTAATTCCTGTTGCTTTATGGGCTTAAGAATGTAGTCGGTACAGCTGTATCGAATTGCTTCTTTGGCATATTCATATTCGAAAAAACCGCTCAAGATGACGAAACGCGCTTTGCTTAAATTCTGTTCGCGCGTCTGCTTGAGCAACTCAATGCCCCCCATGCCCGGCATGCGAATGTCAGCGATGATAAGGTCGTATTCGTTTTTTCGAATCAAGGCCAATGCTTCCTCGCCGTTTGAGGCTTCTCCGGCAATAAAAAATCCTTCTGCTTCCCAATCGATAAGCACGGATAATCCTTGTCGAATGAATGGTTCGTCGTCTACGATAAGAATTTTAAGCATGCTTCGTACCCCCCTCCGAACGTCTTGTCTTCTCGAGCGGAACCCGAATGGTAAAACAAGTACCGGTGTTCGGTTCGCTGTCGATTTCAAAAACGATGTCATCTCCGAAATATGTTCTCAGGCGCAAACAGGCGTTAAGGATACCGACCGAGTGTCGGCCTCTGAGACTATCAATATCGCCTTCGCGCATTTCTTTCAAAATCTCCTCTTGTTGTTGCTCTGACATGCCCATTCCGGTGTCTTCAACTGAAAGAATGAGTGAGTCGTCGCTGATTTCAGCCGAAATCAGCACCATGCAATTTCGGGAAACGCCTTCAACTCCGTGAATGCAAGCATTTTCGACAAAAGTAACGAGCGTGAGTTTTGGCAGGAGTATGTCAAAACAATCCTCATCAATGCTCATCTTGTAACTGATTCGCTTGCCAAATCGGTACTGTTGCAATTTGAGATAGGCTTCTGCGAAACTCGCTTCATCGCCTATTGAAACACAATCGTCCCACCAGTCCGTGGACTTTCTCATCAATACCGCAAGAAGCTCAATGACTTCTGCGGTTTCGACCTCTTGCTTGAGCAGGCTTCTCATTCGGATGCTTTCCAACGCGTTAAAGATGAAGTGCGGATTAATTTGACTGTGAAGAGCCTGTAATTCGGCCCGTTGCTTTGCGAGTTCATAATCTTGACGTCGAATCTTCTCTTTGAAAACAACCTCGGTCATGTTTTCGATTTGTTCAACCATAAGATTATAATTTTCGATGAGAGACCCGATTTCGTCTTTTGTAGGAGTATCTGACATCAAAGCGTACTTTTCATCTTTAACCATCTGAAGATGGTCGCGAAGAATCAAAATGCGCTGTGTAATAGAGCGATTGATGAAGTATACGGCAAGCGCCGGCAAGATGACATTGATGATTATGAGAATAATAAACAGCTCGCCGTGTTGCATGACGACATCCGCGGTATAACTGACCAAATAACTTTTGGGGTAAAGGTAGATGGTCCAGGTCTGGCCGAACATCTCATATTCGGAAGAATACTTTGTCTTTGGTAAGTTGACCTCTGACAAAGGTGTATAGGGTAAAGTGCCACGGTTAGGATCGGCTGTAGAGAAAATGACTCTTTCGCTATCACAGATGTAGACATCTGCGGCAAAATACTGTTGATTGAGCACACGCATGAAGTAGCTGTAATTCAGATTCAGTTTTATTATGCGCTCGACCGTATTACTCTTGAAATAATCCATTCGATAGACGAAGGAGAGGACGCGTTTGTCCGCTTCTGACTGGAGATCGTCAATGGGAACCACAGCAAGCTGACGCTCTGAAGCAATAAACGATGTGTACCAATCGGAGTCTCTGACGGAGTCTAATCGATAAATACCGCCGCCATTAATCATAGTCTCGTTGTCAGAATACAATTGCACTTTAGAGATATACGTATTGTTGCCGAATGTCACCTTGTGCAATAATGGCGAAATGGATTGGTAGGCGATCAGGTAATCGTGGGAATTCGCGTATTGGGTATCCAAAAAGGGGTAAAGTTCCTTGGTGGTATAGAGATTGACGGCGGCGGTCGTCATATAATCCGACATGTTTTTCATCGTACTCTCGACAGAATCGAGAGTATTTTTCATCTCGCTTTGCTGACGTTCCTTGACTGCCGTGAATATCAAAGAGAAAAATATGGTGTCGGTCACAATAATCGGCAACAGGACGCATATGACGCACAGGAGAATCATCTTGTCGCGCAATTTTAAGTTATTGAGAAAAGAAGTGACACCGGCTGAAATGCGGACGACATGATTATTGATCGCCGACTTCTTCCGATGCGTTGATTTTGATGCGGACTTTTGGGTCATGGGCTGTCTCCAGATATTGCGTCTGCGGATGAGTTCAGGTCCTCGGAGTGAAGATTCATATTCTTATGTCTTCCATAAGATAAATCGACAGGAGTCGGTTCTTCGGGAGCTTTTGGCATATATCGATCAAACACTCGAACAAATATTTCAGTTTGCAAGTAAGGAATCGCACCGATACAGAATATGAGAAGAAAATATACGGTTTCAGGAAAGAATAAAACGACGAGTATCGGACATAATAAAACCCCGAGAATTGCGATGCTGCGCGGCAGATTCATGATGCAAATCAGAAAGGATTTCTTGATCGTACCGAAAATTGAATTTTCGAATTGAGCTTGCATCGGGAATATATAGCTGCCGACCATCGCAATGAATGCACTGATGATTAATAGAACAATGCGTATGAGGTCTTCATTCGCCATAGCTACGGCAGATAAGAGATAAAAATCCATGTAGAGAATGAAAATAACAACAGCCATTATGGCCCATAGGACCGTGGATTTGAAAAAATTCGATTTAAAAGCTTTGAAGTAAGTGCGAATAATGTTCTGGTCGGTTTCTCGAATCACTTTGAGCAGAACGGAATAGAGCGCGGTGAAAGCGGCGCCGATCGTAATAATTGGCAAACATAGAAGCATAGTCAGTAAACTGAGCACGACAATATCAACCAGTCGGTTCATTAACCTTCCGAATGGACTATTATAACTGATAAAATTCATGTGCTGTCCTCCGATGATGTCGTTGCTCAACAGTATATCACTATATTTGCGGCTACTTCGATGTAAATGAGAGCGAAACGATACTATATGCCGGCATAGTCAATGTCGCACCGTTCTCCGACATCACGATATCCTCAAATGATTCCGGAGAGACTTGGTTTGGATTCTCGAAAGTGTTGTGAGATCGCGGCATCGCACTGAGGATCCGGGCACTCACATCTTGGGCGTGAATACCTTCGATGGTTACGCTTGTCTCATCAGTAAAATTGGCAATCGTCATCGTGATGACGCCGTCCTTCTGAGACGCAGAGACGCTGAGTTTGTCCAGGCCGTTTTCGTACTTCGGGCACTCTAACATGCACTTCAATAATTCGGCATCCATGTGGCCTTTATACATGTCGAAAACATGGTATGTAGGTGTCAGAATCATCTTATCACCGTCTGTCAGAATGATTGACTGCAATACGTTAACGACTTGAGCGATGTTGGTCATTCGGACACGACCGCAGTGGCGATTGAATATGTTCAGGGAAAGTGCGGCCACCATTGCGTCACGCATGGCATTTTGCTGGTATAGAAAAGCGGGGTTAGTGCCCGGCTCAACATTGTGCCAGCAGCCCCATTCATCGACCAGAAGGGCGACGCGGCGATTCGGGTCGTAACGATCCATAATTGCGCTGTGGCCGGTGATGTATTCGTCCATGAGGTTTGCTTTTCGCAACGTTTCGAGGTACAACGCATCGTCAAATTCGGTCGCACTGCCCTTGTCTGCCCATGCTTTCGGGAAGACATAGTAATGAAGCGTCAAGGCATCCATATAGTTTCCGGCATTGCGCATCAGAACCTCAGTCCACTCATAGTTGTTGTCGGATGGGCCGCAGGCGATTTTGTAAGGAACATTGTCGCCGTATGTGCGGCAATACGTCTGAAATTGACGGTAGACGTCGGCGTAGTACTCAGGGCGCATATTGCCGCCGCCGCCCCAGTTTTCATTTCCTATACCCCAGTATTTGACATTAAAAGGTTCATTATGACCGTTGGCCTGTCGCTCTCGAACTATAGTGGAATCACCGTTGCTGTTCGTGTACTCGACCCACTCGGCCATCTCACGCACGGTGCCGCTTCCGACATTGATATTGACATAAGGTTCACAGCCGACCTGCCGGCAGAGTTCCATAAATTCATGTGTTCCGAAAGAATTATCTTCTACGACATCGCCCCAGACGGTGTTAACCATACGGCGTCTGTTCTCGCCGATGCCGTCGCGCCAGTGATATTCATCGGCAAAACATCCGCCGGGCCATCTTAATACCGGAAGTTTAATACGCTTCATTGCCTCAACAACGTCCGTCCTCATACCGTTGACGTTTGGAATCGGGCTGTCTTTTCCGACGAAAATACCGTCGTAGATACAACGCCCGAGATGCTCGGAAAAATGGCCGTAAATATTCTTATCTATAGTCGGAGCACCTGTGATTTTGCCGACAGTAATCTTGTTCATTTGGAGTCCTCCTGAGTGACGTATTTCTGATAACCGGTCTGTTTCGCTTGCCGGTGCTTCATATTCGAGATAGTCGGATCAATTGAGATTTTCGGCGATGAGTCAGCAAATCAGTGAAAAGGACTTCATCATTGCGTTGCCGTCCCCGCGATATGTAAAATAGAGCGCATACACGCCGTCCGCAAGTCGAATCGGAGCCGTATAAGTCTCCCAAACGTTAGTGAAATCTGTGTGCAGAGTTGCCAGCACTTCGCCGTCGATGGAAGTTCGAACTTCAATGTCACCGCCGGCATAACCTCGGGTGGTCACAGCGATGGAGTTGACGTTTTTGCAATCAAAATACTTAAATCCGGCTGTGGCTGAGTGGGTGAAATTGGCGATATAACCATCTTCAGGATCGTTATCTCTGCCGTCCTGCATGATTTTCGGGCAGTTTTCGCCGCCGACATACATGGAAGGCTTGTCAGTAAAGAGATTACAAGCCAGATAAGCAGGATATGTCCCTTCGCCGCGGAGAGGACCGCCGTTGAGCCCGCAAGAGGTCATTTCTACCTGTGGAATCGAGCCGTCTTCCAATAGGGTAATGGGCTCAGCGCATCCTTGGCGGCTGTACCATGTGCCGTTCGTGTGGCGGTGATAGAAAATGTAGTATTGATCACCGATCTTTGCGATACCGCCGTGGTTGTTGGCCCCGTATGCCGAAGGCATGTCCGCTGGCTTGTAAGTATCGATACCGATATCACAGTTGCTGACGATGACACCGCCGTACTTAAAGCCTGCCGTCGGAGAATTACTGACGGCGTAGCAGAGCTCATGCATGACCTGGGAAGAGTAGACAAAATAATAACGATCGCCAAACTTTCGAATTGAGGGTGCTTCGAAAAAGGCATGTCCCTCAAACTCGGTGCCGTCACCGTAAGCAGAACCCGGTACAATTCTGGTCGGCGCAGAGCGGATGGTCAGCATATCTTTTTCAAGGACACTCACCATACACCCGGTGCGGGATCTGTCGCCTCTCCCACAGAAACCGAGGTAAAGATAAGTCACATCGCCCTCGGTGATCACCGCAGGATCAAAGGATGGTTCATCGCCTTCTTTTTCGCCAAGTCGAGTGCCGTCCGGATAGGAGACATAACCCAGGAAATCGAATTTACCGGAAGGGGTATCACACACAGCAACCGATACGACAGAGACTTTATCAAGCACATAAAAAAGGTAATAGCGCCCATCCGGACCGACGGTCACATCCGGGGCATAAAGGCACATTTTGCCGTCTTTATTGAGGGGATCTTCAGTCCTCGGGTAAATGACACCGTCGCAGCGCCAATCGCTGAGGTCGCTGACGGGGGCGGACCAACACAAATAGTCGCCCATGCAAAAGACATAACCGTTATAAAAATCGTGAGATCCGTATACATAGACTCGGTCACCGTAGACGTGGGGCTCCCCGTCGGGAATGAATTCCCAGCTCGGCAGATACGGGTTGAACGCTTGATTGTCGGTCATAATTCATTGTTCCTTTCCGGTAATATTTTGATACAGGTGCTCGGACAGAAAGATCATATAAGGATTCTCTTCATCGGAGGGAACTGCTCCGTTATCGCCGAACTCAATCCCGGCGCGGTGCCCGTTTTGATACGGTGCCCAGAGAGGCATTGTCGAACCGTCTGAATCAAGACCGTTGGGATCCCCGGACTTGATAAAATTCGATATGTAATTGCACATCAGCCGGGCAAGATCATAGTGTTTACCTTGATAAGGCCGGGAACACTTTGCCAGCGTCTCGAAGAAAAACCACAGATCACAGGAGTGGAATGCACCCGGATGATCGTCGCCGGGAATGTCCGGCATAAATCGGTAATAGTAGCAGGGCACCGGCGAGTCGGACATTTGCTCCGCGTGAAAAGCCGCTTTGATTCCGGTCTCGATACTGTTTGCCGGAGCGTATCCTTGTTCAACCTTAGTTTTAGACTCCGGAAAATCGAGAAAAGTCTTGGCTTTATCGGCAAAGATTTCTTCGGATTTTTTTGTAAGTTCTGCTTCATCAAGGGCATTGATAAATCCGAAAAATTCGTCAATTGTGTTGCCGGCAATGACCGGAATGCGATGCCTCCGAAGAGTGAGGAATGTTACATATGGATCTTCCTTGCAGAACACGCCGTCGATACAGGGCATGAAGAGACAAGTCTGAGCGTACGGGGCATACTTTTCCCGAATATAAAAGGCATCCAATTGACGAGCCTCTTTCAAAGAACTGACGCCAAGAGTTTTGAAAAATTCGACACCTGCCTGCTCTGCTTGGCGGAGCGATTTTGGAGCAATGCGCAGATCCGTCTCATAGGGGTTTCTGATCATTCCGCTGATAACAATGGCTTTGTGAAACAGAATTTCTTTGGTATCGCTTGCCATTTGTGCCAGGACGCTGAAACCACCTGCGGACTGACCTCCTAAGGTTACGTTGTTCGGGTCGCCGCCGAAAGCAGCGATATTGCGTTGGACCCAACGGAGAGCAGCTTGCTGGTCGAGGTTTCCGAAATTTGCCGGAGCATCCGGCTGTTCCTCGGATATATCAGGATGCGCGAGAAAGCCCATAACTGCCAAACGATAATTCATGGTTACGACAACGATGCCGCGACGTGCGATGCGCTCTCCGTCAAACTCCATCTCAGAGGAATACCCCCATTGCAGTGCGCCTCCATGAATGAAGACCAATACAGGAAGGCGATCTGTCGTGGAAGTGGCATTTGTCCACACATTCAAATAAAGAGAATCCTCACTGATTGGGATATTCGCATCGACATGCCACTCACGACAATAGATATCCGTACCGAGACCGGGAGTATCTTGAAGAGAAATCGGAGCAAAGTCATATGCATCCCTGACTCCGTCCCAGTTCGGGCAGGGCTGAGGTGCTCGCCATCGATTGTCGCCGACGGGCGGTGCGGCATAAGGAATTCCCTTGAAAGAGGTCACTCTGGGGTCTGCTGCCGGTAATCCACGGACGGTGCCGTTTTCGGTTTGTACGATTCGAAGCATAATTGATATCCTTTCAGTGCTCCACTGTTGTTCAAGATGTAAGAACGAGAATGGAGAATGCGAAATTTTTGTATATTATAGCACGCTTGTACGTACAACTCGAGTGCCGGGGGGGGTAATACGAAACGTTTTGTGCATACACCGACTTAGCGGAGCCACGATTCCGGCGGATGGCAAGCCAGTCGTCCGAAAAAAGTGAGCCGGCGTCCCTACGTAGCAGGCCGATCGATGCGAACGCGTTTGAGTCTGTGCGTCGAATCCCATCGAGCATCTCTTATCATAGACAAGCCTACTCAATCAGTTTCTGATACATTTGAGTAGGTTCACCTGCGTGAATTTTAACTTTGCAGGAATTCTTCCACCTTGGCTCTCACTCACCGCAAAGATGGATCAATTTGTCACGGATTACTCAGTGTTGCATAGGATTAGCTTATCTGAATGATTTCTACTATTAGTTATTGATGAGAATGGAGTTGAGGAGAAACGAGATGGATTGTATCAATTAATAAACATTTCTATAATAATTGGGATTTATCAAAAACAAATTGACAAAAAAAAAAAACATGAGATATATAATTTGATAAGAGGGGGAAACGGAGGATCAAGTGAAAAGAAAATATACTATAACAATCTGCACGTTATTTATTATTTTGACAATGTCGTTTTCAAATGTATTTGCAACACGCTCAACAATTACGTTAAAGACTAAACAAATTTGGAACGTGCGAACTTCTTTGACAAGAACTACCAGGTATTCATATTTGACGGCAAGATGCTTTGCGGTTTACCCAACAGGCGGCGGAAAAGATAATTTCACGAGAGTACAAGTAAAAGCTACAAACACCGGAAACACGAACATTACTAATGTGATTACATTAAATGAAACGAGTTCCGCTCCCACCAATATACCCATCATAGAAGGGTATTTAAATGAATCTTCTGTCAAGTTTTGTTTCAGAGGAAATAATCCGGATTATTCTGCGTATGCGGATGTTGATTATCTAGCCAATTAATAATTTTTCCCCTCTTATCTATCTTATTTCGAAGGAGACGAAGGATGTTTATCAATTCGATAAGAATGCAAGTCAATGCACTAGTTAAACGAAAAAACGTTGCAGCGGTTTATTTCGCAATGTTGATTCTGGTTTTGATCAACTATTTAGGCAACGTATTGAAATATCGTGGTTCGGATCTCATGACTATGGTTCACCCGATGAAACTTGTCCTCCTATCTGATTACAGTGCGTTGGGTTTTTATTTTATGCAGTATTTTCCTTTTGTAGTTATCATACCGGCTGCTTTTTCATTCATTTCAGATAAAAATTCAAAAGAAATAACTTATATTCGATCAAGAGTCGGAGCCCGGAATTATTACTACGGAAAATTAATAGCTGTATTTATCGTGACTTTTTTTGTTTTCACAATTCCGTTGTTGATTGATGTAGCTATCAATTGCATAGCTTTTCCGATGAACGCAACAGGTGACCCATCTAACTTGCGAAGTTATGATTTTACATACATAGAGGGAGTTTGGAAATATCTGTTCAGCGATTTGTACGTGTTCAACTCTTATCTATATACGATAGTTATGACGCTTCTTTTCGGCGGAATATCCGGATTCTTGGCAACATTCTGTCTTGCAATGACCATGTTTTCTTTTATGAAATATAAAATTATCGCATTTTTACCCGTGTATGCCTTGCTTTATGTACTTCAAATCGCAGTAAAATCTGTGG